>DATCKB010000446.1:0-3310 GCA_036562505.1 Parasegetibacter sp.
AAGCAATTGATGAAACCGTTAGCGGTAAGGAAGTATCAGTAAAAACTTCCCGTTCAGTTGGATGTACCATTAAGAGAAAAGGTTAATAAACGCCTTTCTGTATATTCATACCGGGAGCATGTGTCAGTCAGATTTCTGTCTGGCTTCAAGCTCCCGGTATTTTTGTTCGTTCATATCCCAGCGGTGTTTTTTTCCGAAAATTGCAAAAAATGCTGCTATCGCTATAACTGCAACTACCAGCACGGTCGGATTAAACTGAGCATTTCCCACCATAGTAGCTCGCTTATACCAGCCCGATAGATAGTTTATCAGAATGGGTAAAGCAAATAATAATCCAACAGGCAAACCAATTAGCAATTGCCTGAACACCCTTTTCTCTTTGTCGCGGTTTGCCTCCCAGTACCGCATAAAATCTTCCTCTTCCCTGGATAACATGCTACTGATTTTGATGTAAAGTTAAAGAAAACCATTATCTGGTGGGAGTTTATACTAAATCGATATTGCATATCCCTGAGGAATTTCCTAAATTGTGGGTAATAAACCCTCAATATCTTGAAACTATTACCACTGCTGACCCAATATCTTTACCAGCGCAAAAGGATTCAGATACCGGGTATCGGAATATTTGAGCTGGATGAATCCGCAGGCACCCAACTGTCTGAAGAAAAGGATGCGGATAATTCCCGTTTTATCCGTTTTCAGAATAGTCAGGTTAAAGAATTCGATGATGATCTGATTAATTACGTAAAAGAGCACACAGGTAAAATGAAAGCTCTGGCGCACGCCGACTTGTCGTCGATGGTTAACGGAATTCTCCAGTTTTTGAATATTGGCAAGCCCTATTATCTGGAGGGGATCGGAACTTTGTATAAAAATTCAAACGGCCTGTTTGATTTCACTCCGGGTGAACCCATTCCCTTCAAAGAAGAATTGGTTAGTCCGACCGAGACCAAACCGGCCTCCGTGTTTGAAAAAGAATATTACAGCGAAACGCCAGTGGGATTTACACTCCGGAAAGCGCTTGCTGTGTTGGGAGTACTGGCAACTATTACAGTTGTTGGATGGGGGGGATATTATTTCTATTCGCATTATCAGCAGAAAAACAGAGACAAAGAAAACCTGTCTTTTTCTCCACCGGAAATTGATACAAATAAGGAAATCAATGATGATGCTCAGGACACTACTTCCGTGGAAAACAGAGTGATAAACGACACAACTGCTATTATTGATTTAACCGCAGAAAGTTCAGTTTCAACCCAACGCAATTCCGACACATTTCGTTTTTACCTCAGAAAGAATGCTTCACGGGCAAGTGCGTTCAGAAGATATGAGCAACTCAAAGGGTATGGCAATGATATAAGGATGGAAACAACGGATTCCATCTGGTATAACCTTTATTTCCTGATACCTGCAAATGTAAATGACACTTCTCGCATTAAGGATTCGCTGTATATCCTTTTTGCAGAAAATATTACTATAGAACCGCAGCGGCAATTTTAATCGGAGGGTTGAACACTGTTGAGTCTGATTGGTTCGTTCTGTATAAATTCCTTAATAAAAATATTTTTTGAAGGATAAGCGAACTCGATATTCTCCTCAAGGAATCTTCTGAAAATATACAGGTTAATCGCCTGATGGCAGTCCATGTAACGGGTGTAATCCGGACTTTCCACATAATAAACCGATTCGAAATCCAGACTGTATTCGCTCATCATAGAAAAATGAGAGCGATCGAATGTGGTACCCGGGATACTTAAAATTGCATCCTTGATTATTCCAGGGATAATCTTGATTTTTTCAAGGGGTGTATTGTAAGCTGCGCGGACGGTAAACACTATTCTCCGCCTGGTCATTTTTTTATAATTGTGAATCCGGGAATTCGTAAGATCAGTATTGGAAACCACGAGCTGCTCACCCGACAAAGTCTTGATGCGCGTTGTTTTGATTCCAACATTTTCAATAATCCCGTTTTTATCATCAACAACAATAAAATCACCGATTTCAAAAGGGCGGTCAAAGAAGATAACAAAATAACTGAACAGGTCTCCCAGAATTGCCTGGGAAGCAAGGGCAATAGCAATACCGCCGATACCCAAACCGGCGATAGCAGCAGTTACATCAAATCCGAGATTATCTAACAGGAATACCAGACCGATAACCCATATAAAAATCTTTACCACTATCATGATGCCCCTGACCTGCCGTTGCTTTTCTTCACCTCTTTCCTGCCGTCTCAGATAGGCAAGGAGTGCGTGTTCAATGGCGGAAGTGATCAGCTTTACGGCAAAATAGGTTATTACAACAGCCATTGAAGCTTTCATGATTTTATCCGCTCTCGCACTAAGCGTCAGGTAATTCAATGCTGCATAAACAGCAGCAATATTCAGGATCGGAAGTACTGAGCGCTCAATAGCACGGATAAGGTAGTTGTCAATATTCGTATTGGTTCTCTCAGACCACTTTTTCAACCTTCCGAGAACAATTGTCCTGAATATGCGGATTAAAACAAACGCTGCTACGATGATACCCAAACAAATCAGATAACTTTCCAGACTATTTCCCCAAAAGCTGGTATTCAAAAACTCCTTCATGAAACAATATTTTTAAGGTATTTATTTGCGAGTGAGGTGGCTTGTTACAAATGTAATGAGAAAGCCTATATGCACCAAGCAGAAAGCACGTCACCGGAATACGTGTCAGAATTTAACATCTTCTGTTATTTGATTTAAGAAAATAAACAATGCTTATGATAATCAGAAGAAGGGAAACTGAAGCGAGTAAATAGCCCGATGCAACCCGTACAAACAATACGAAATTAAAAGTCTGGCATCCTCCTTCCGAGAAAATTGCATAATAAGGTTTCGTATTAAAAAACTTAATACCCCTTGTCAGAATATCCGGAGAATCTTTCTTCCTCAGGTATTCAGAAAAATAAAATGTAAAACTGACTCCGGGATAAAAATAATATTCAGCCAATGCTGATATGGAGCCTGTAAACGGTACAGTGTCGATTTCACCGTTGATACAGGCGATGGCATGAAGGTCAGATTTATCAAGACCCATTCGGTTCAACTGAGCAACCTCTACTACGTTCAGGAATTTATTCTTGAGTTTAATAAAAATGGTTGCTGCTGTCAGATCAACATAAGCCCACTGTTTCAGTTCGGGTAAATATACTTCGCTGAAACAGTGATTTCCGGTTGAAAAATCACCTTCAGATAATCCGGTGCTGATATGCCGGGTTGCCAGTCCGGCTCCGTTTGCCAGATAGGAGAAAATCAAATCCAGATTGGTACACCAGAGCGCTGAT
>DATCKB010000449.1:0-2995 GCA_036562505.1 Parasegetibacter sp.
CTCTTCGTCTAAGGTTGTTGTACTGATATTATATTTAGTTCTTACTCTTTCTAGAAAATGAGCTATGATTTTTTGCGCCAGATTTTTATTGTCCTTTTTCTGGAAGTAGAGCGCTCCAACTGTTCTGACAAAATCGAGCGAAGTATTTCTATGCCTGGAGATTACCGGAATCAGTGCCTGTCGCCGCTTCGATTCGAAAAGGTAAAGCAAAGCAAAAATCAGCAAAACCACAAAAAACGCCCACCGGAGACTCTGATGACTTAATATCACCTGTAATCGGGAAAAATCCTTTACTGCCCCCCTTGTGTGGTTTCTGAAATAATCGTCCCACACCACCAGCCGGGTTCTCTTCGGCAGGTGAGAGAGTACCATATCATAATACCGGAGATTATTCTTATGTAACAGAAAATAGTTGGTGAACGCCATTGGGACAAGGTGAAGGGAAAGGCTACCTCCGCTTTCAAAATTCCACCTCACATAGTTAGCCATCCCATAATCGTTTTTTCCCAGTATATTAGTATAATTGCTGTCCAGGCTCTCTATCCACCTTTCTCCGTTTCTTCCGGGATAACTGAACACATATTCCTCACCAAACTCAGGTTCAAAAACAGATACTTCAAGTGAATCTATCAGTAAGAATAATTCAGGTGACATTGCAGAAGTAACCAGACTGAGGCTGTCGATTACCGTCCGGTCAATATCTAACGCAGAAATAAATACATGTTCTCCACGCCGAACCTTATTAAATAAAGCAACCCACTCGTGGACATCCGGCCGAAGCTGAGGGGTGATTATTATGGTGACAGTTCCGGAACTTCCGCCGGATGAACTAAACGACTCCTCCACTGCCTCATATAGCTTGAAAGGGTTGGGAGACTGAGTATTTGTTTGAATGGTTGCTTCGGGAAAAATCTGGCTGAGATTGTTATATGCTACCCAGGTACCATATGGATTTTTATCCAGTCGCCATAATGTCACCCGTTGATCTACGTGCTTCTTTCCGCATCCGGAAATTGTTGATATTATCAGGAAGACAATCGGAAAAAATGATAGTATGTTAACCCTTCGTTTCAATCAGCCCGTTAGTTTTTTTAATTTATCAAATTCTGCTTTTGCCGTTTCAAACAGCGGCTCATCCACTTCCATTTCGCCATACCAGACATATTCATATATGCGCGTGACCAGACTAAAAGAATCATATCCGGGTTTCCCTTTCATCTGCACCCGGTAAATTGAATTTGGTGTTCTGGAATCAAAACGGATCCAGTTTTTCTCATCTAGGTTTTGCAATGCCTGAATGAAAAGTAAACGAATGGCATCCCGGTATTTCTTTTCACGTATAGCTAACTCTATCCGATCTTCAAGGTTAACCTTTGAATCAATGTCTTCCAGGCTGACTTCAACTTCTTTTGATGACTTTCCCGCAGGTTTAAATAATCCGGTAAATCTGAATAACAGAAATAAGATCAGTAGAATGGCCAGAGTGATAATTATAAACTGAACTGCCGGCTTATTGAAAAAACTTCTGACTGACGGTTTCTTTTTTACTTTAACTTCCTTTTTTATTAAACTTCCATCATTTGCATAAGAAAACTCCGGTCGTGACTGAAGTTGTTTAATAATACTGTCGGGTGTTAATCGTAATTCTGCTGTATCAGCGACGAACAACTCATCATTCTCTTCGTAATCGTTGTAGTCTTCATATTCCAGATACTCATCTTCTGCAACGATCTGTTCCGATTCAGGAGCTCCGATCAGCTTATCAGGTTGGATTGTGTCACTTACCGGCTTAACAGCGCTGCTTCGCTCAGGGCCACGTGCCTGCCCGATTATGGTAATTGAGAGAACCATAAAGATCAGCATAACCAATCCTTTCTTCTGAAGCTGTTTCCGATGGCCGGTGCAGATCATTTTGATTGAAAAGGTTTTTGACGGTTATGCACTTTTATCGGATACAGGATGATATACCAGACCATAAACCAGAGTGACAGTCCAAGAATGGAAATACTAAGCCAAAGAGGCATTTCAGTATGGCGGGTAATGAATCCTTCCAGAAAGGCTGCTACCAGAAATACGGGCACCAATCCTATCATTAATTTTACTCCTGCTCTTGCACCTTTTTTCATTGAGTCTTTCCGGGTATGCGTACCCGGGAAAAGGATACTGTTTCCGATAATAAGTCCGGCACCTCCGGAAACCATGATGGAAAGAATTTCTAGGGTTCCGTGAATCCAGATTACCAGTACCGACTCCCATCCCAAACCCTTTGAAAAAAAATAATATTGAAAAGCGCCAAGCATAACTCCGTTAATAAACAGAAGCCATACAGTACCGATTGATAAGAAGAAGCCCAACACAAAAATGGTAAAGGCAACCCTGATATTGTTATAGGCAATAGTCAGGAACATACTCCACTCACTCTGACCTTTGTAAACACCAAACGGATCACCTTTTGATATATTGGTTTCTGTCATTTCCACATAAGCGTCGCCTAACACCCCCCTGAACAAAGGTTTCATCGTGGGCTGCAGAAAAGGCGGCCATTATCGCAAAGGCAATAAATATTAACGCGGCGAACAGTATCTGCCGATGATATTGGCGAATAACCAGAGGCAGTTCAACTTTCCAGAATCTGATTAATCGTGAACCTTCTTCTTTTTTGTTCGCATAGATTCCCAGATAAATGGAGGAAGCCAGACCATTCAGGTACTGAGTAATGCGGCTCGTCGGATAAAATGTTTTCGCGTAGCCCAGATCGTTAACCAGGTCTGTAAACCTTTCGGCCATTTCATCAGGATCAGCGACCTGATTTTCCTGATAACTTTTCCATTTATCGATATTCTTACGGATGAAGACGCCTTCTCTCACTTCCGTGATCTATTTAAAAAGAATGAAGTAAAATATTATATTTACTGTTAAATATAATTTGAAATTCAATAGCATCACAGTATTCCCGCTTTATTTTACAAACAATACCGTTCAACCGGTACTAATA
>DATCKB010000450.1:0-3577 GCA_036562505.1 Parasegetibacter sp.
GTTAATCCGTCTGAGATAACCAAGGTGCTGGTGTCACATCTCCATAAAGATCACGCCGGAGGAATTTCCAAAAAGAGTGAATCTTCGGACAAGATTGAACTGGCGTTTCCGAATGCCACTTATTATATTCAGAAACAAGAATTAGATTTTGCGTTTGAAAAAGGGTTACCCTCGTTTATTCCGGATGAACTGGAAATTCTAAAGAACACTCCGAACGTAGAACTGCAAAACGGAAATGGAGTTATAAATGGGTACATCCAATACGAAATCACTTCAGGCCACTCACCTTATCATCAGGTATTTAAAATTGTGGATGGAGGTGAAACTGTTTTCTTTGGTGGTGATGAAGCTCCTCAACTAGGACAAATGCGGAAAAAATACATTGCCAAATATGACTACGACGGAAGGCGAGCAATGGAATTGCGTCAACAATGGTGGGAGCGTGGCCACGAAGAAGGTTGGTATTTTCTTTTTTACCACGATGTAAAAACTCCGGTTTACCGTTCCAATATTTAATGTGACTTGATACTATTTTTGTCGCCTTTGTAATACCAGACTCTTCAATAATTTGAAAGAAAAATCCGGAAGAATGCAAAACAATTCCGCACCGCTATCTACGGGAATGAAGAACAAGATTATTAACGGGAAAAGCTAACTGAATTAACCCGCTTTTCTGGCAATAACTTTTTCAGCAGCAGCAACGATATGGGGCGTATCCAAACCGTATTTCTGAAGTAGCTCCTCAGGCTTTCCACTCTCACCAAAAGTATCGTTAGTACCCACCATTTCAACCGGAATTGGACATGCTTTCACAGCAACCTGATTAATACTGTCACCCAAACCACCGATGATATTATGCTCTTCAACGGTAACGGCGCAGCGTGTTTTTTTGATGGAGTTAATTACAGCTTCTGTATCAAGAGGTTTGATGGTGTGAATATTAATTAATTCAACACTTATTCCTTTTTCTTCCAGAATTCGGGCAGCCTCGATAGCTTTCCAAACCATATGTCCGCATGCAAAGATGCTGACATCGGTTCCTTCGGAAAAGAACTGAGCTTTTCCAAGTTTAAAGTCAGCCGGGTCAGTGAATATCGGCCAGGAAGGGCGTCCAAAACGCAGGTAAACCGGGCCCTCATGCTCGGCAATTGCCATGGTAGCTGCTTTAGTCTGGTTGTAATCACAGGGGACAACTACTGTCATTCCCGGCAGCATTTTCATTAGCCCGATATCTTCAAGTATCTGGTGAGTTGCTCCGTCCTCACCCAGAGTTAACCCTGCGTGAGATGCGCATATTTTTACATTCTTTCCGGAATAAGCCACGGATTGTCTTATCTGGTCATATACCCTTCCGGTAGAAAAGTTAGCAAAGGTTGTGGTAAACGGAATTTTTCCACCAATTGTTAGTCCCGCTGCGATACCAATCATATTGGCTTCAGCAATTCCGCACTGAATAAATCTTTCCGGAAATTCCTTTATGAACTGATTTAATTTCAGTGATCCCGCCAGGTCGGCCGTAAGGGCTACGATATTCGGGTTTATTCTCGCAGCTTCAACAATACCATCTCCAAATCCGCTTCTGGTGTCTTTCTTTCCGCTTACTTGTATATCTTTAAGCATAAGTCTTGATTAATTGAGGGCAAAAATAAGCCAAAAGCCCGATAACTTAATTCAATCCGGCTATCTGTGCAGAAAACAAACTTTCATCATCTTCCAGCCTTTTTTCCCATTCCCAGGCTGTGCGCATCATATCGTCCAACGAATAATGGATTTCCCAACCCAGTTTTTTCTTTGCAAGCTCATTATTTGCATAAATAGCTATCACGTCGCCTGCTCTTCTGGGGCCAATTGTATAATTCAGTTTAACTCCGCTTACCTTTTCAAATGCAGCAATGGCTTCCAGAACAGTGACTCCATTTCCGGTACCAAGATTAAATACCTCACATAACCTTTCGTTTTTGCCTGCGATGAGATAATCCATTGCCAGGGTGTGGGCGTTGGCAATATCGCACACATGTATATAATCTCTTATGCACGAACCGTCACGGGTATCATAATCATTACCAAACACCTGCATCTGCGGCAGTTTTCCTATTGCAGTTTGTGTAATAACCGGTACCAGATTTGACGGACGACCAATAGGTAGTTCTCCGATAAAGTTTGACGGATGTGCACCAACCGGATTGAAATAACGTAGCAAAATGCATTGGGTTTTTGCGGCCTTTGCAAATTCATTAATGATTTGTTCTCCCATTTGCTTGGTGTACCCGTAAGGTGATTCTGCGGGTTTAATCGGACTGTTTTCGGTAACAGGAATAACATCGGGGTTTCCGTAAACTGTACAGGACGACGAGAAAACAAAATAGGGCACATTGAACTCCTGAACGCATTTAAGAAGGTTCATCAGAGACACCAGATTATTCTGAAAATACATCAAAGGTTGTTCAACCGATTCTCCGACTGCTTTAAAAGCTGCAAAATGAATTATGCCTGCTATATCATCGTTCTCCTGAAATATAGCATGGGTGTCATCGAAATTGCAAAGATCAACCTTGTAATTCTTTATCTCTTTGTGAACAATTTTTTCTACGCCTGTCATTATGGTGTGAACAGACCTTGAATTGTTATCAACAGACACAACATCATAACCATGCTGAACCAGGTCGACTATTGTATGAGAGCCTATAAATCCGCATCCACCAGTAACGAGAATCTTTGGCATTTTTATCTCCTGTTTTTTGTTTTCCTTATTGATTATTGAGAAGGTTCATGAGATACCTGCCATAGCCGCTTTTCATTAACGGACTGGCAATGGCTCTCAGTTGTTCTTCATTAATATATCCTTGTCGGAATGCTATTTCCTCTATACAGGCGATTTTTATACCCTGACGCTGTTCAATAACCTGTACAAATTGTGAGGCCTGCATTAATGAGTCAAATGTTCCTGTATCGAGCCATGCTGTTCCTCTGTCCATTATCGATACTTGTAATTTTCCGGCTTTAAGATAGGCCAGGTTGACATCAGTAATTTCGTATTCTCCGCGGGCCGAGGGTTTTAACTGCCTGGCGATTTCAACTACATTGTTATCATAAAAGTATAAACCAGGAACTGCATAATTACTTTTTGGTTTTGCAGGTTTTTCTTCAATAGAAATTGCTTTCATATTCTTATCAAATTCCACCACTCCATACCTCTCAGGGTCGCTCACGTGATAAGCGTAGACTATTCCCCCATCAGGATTCAGGTTTCCGCTCAATTGCTCACTCAGTCCGGCTCCGTAAAAGATATTGTCTCCAAGAACCAGCGCAACTGAGTCGTTCCCGATGAAATCTTTACCTATTACAAATGCCTGAGCTAATCCATTGGGAACTGGTTGTTCAGCGTATGACACCGAAATGCCTATTTGCGATCCGTCACCGAAAAGTTTTTTAAATAAGGGAAGGTCAGCCGGAGTAGAAATAATCAGTATATCTTTTATACCTGCCAACAAAAGAGTTGAAAGTGGATAATAAACCATCGGCTTATCATACACCGGCATAAGTTGTTTACTGAGAGCTAAAGTAAGAGGATGCAGCC
>DATCKB010000455.1:0-3655 GCA_036562505.1 Parasegetibacter sp.
CATTACTGAATTCACCTAAGTTAATTCTGGCCGATGAACCTACAGGTAATCTCGACCCCGAAACTTCTGACGAAATTATGCAATTACTGAATAACATTGCGAAAGATACTGGAGCAGCGGTAATCATGGCTACTCACGACTATCTGGTTATAAACAAGTATCCCGGAAGAACACTCAGAACCGAAAGAGGTCGGGTGTTTGATAATGCCAGCGTAGCAATATGATATCAATATGTATTCCTGTATATAATCGGAATATATCTTCCCTCGTTGAAAAGTTAAATGAACTGCGGCAAAACCACCCCGGGTATCAGGTGGAAATTCTGGTAATGGACGATGCCTCTCCGGATGCGGGCATTCGTCAGAAAAACCGCGTAGCATGCGAAAATTTCAATGTGGTTTACTACGAACTCCCCGAAAATCAGGGACGCTGCAGAATACGTACTTCGCTGGCAGAAAAAGCAACCGGAAAACACCTGATTTTCCTGGATGACGACAGTATTATCAGTTCCGATGAGTTTCTCAGAAATTACCTGAGATTTTTCCCTTTTAAAGAGCGAGTATATCTGGGCGGAAGAATTTATCCCGTTAACCCCCCGGATCATAACGGAATTTTACACTGGAAATACGGGCGTTCCCGTGAAGTACTGAACAACTCTGATTTTCCGCCACCATTTATGACCTGTAATTTTCTGATTGAAAAGGAGTTATTCCTGTCACTAATTGTTGATAATGATCTGGAAGGATACGGACATGAAGATTCTTTTATTGGCGCACAACTGCTGACTGCGGGTGTACATCCTGTGATTGTTCACAATCCTGTATTACATGAACGTATTCAGCCTGCGGATCAGTTTTTATTACTTCAGAAGGAAGCGCTGAAGAACCTTTCCGACCTTTACAAAAAGTATGAGAAACGATTTGCTATTTCCAGACAGGTGCGCCTGCTTCGGGCGTATGAACAGCTGAAGAAATGGAGACTCGCCGGGATATTCCGGTTATTTTTCCGGCTGTGCCGCCCGCTTTTAGAAAAACAACTTCGCGGAACAAATCCATCAATGCTCGCTCTTGATATATATAAATTAGGATCGTTTGCCGACTTGCATCACGATTAGTTGTTTCGAATTAACTATTTTTACTTCTTAAGGTTAATATGTTTGAAAATTCCGGCAGCTATTCCGATATACTGGTTTTTACCGAAAAACTGACACCTCGAATCAGGTATGTTTTCAATTACCTGTCTGATGCCTTTGTCGGCGTAAAATTTATTGTAACCACAGATGCCAGAGCTTTTGCCGCCTCCTCACATCCCAGGTTAAATTATTCAGTGGTAAAGTTTGACAGCAATATTCCCCTCACGGTTTATCCGAATGACCTGATGACCGGAGATAACGTTGATGTAGAACCGAAATTTGATCTGGATTTCCTCGATAAACTTCTTGCCGGTAAATCAAAACTTGCATCAGTTCATAGTTCAGAGCAAGATATTCCGGCATTTATTTTCTTCTGCCTCTCCAGGTTCGAAGAATATTTATCTCATGAAAAAGATGAGAACGGAGCCTATGCTTCCGAAAACAGTGTTCTTAGCAGAATGAACTGGCTGAAACTTCCGGTCGTCGAAATTCTGCATCTGAAGTTACTTAGCTTTTTTTATCCGGAAACACAGATTCGTACCGCATTTTCCGGAAGATATCAGTTTATTCCGTCGATTGATGTGGATAATGCTTACGCTTATGCAGGCAGACCATGGTATGGACTGGCAGGCGGAATGGCAAAGGATCTGACTCGGTTTAACCTGAAAAATTTTATCAAAAGAATCCAGGTTGTGCTCGGTTTTAAAAGAGATCCCTTCGATGTATATGATTTTCTCTTGCACTCAAGAAAGGCACTGAAAGGAAATTTATTGGTGTTTTTTCTTGCCGGAGAAAGGTCGAGGTACGACAGAAACCTTGATCCGCAGTCTCCGTTAATGAGAAAGGTAATCGGTATGTGTGATGAGCATCTGGCAGTCGGATTACACCCTTCCTATTATTCCGGAGCAGATAAAGCCATATTGGAATCGGAAAAGAATAAGTTGGAATCTGTGCTGAATAAACCGATAGAAATTTCACGTCAGCATTATCTGCGCTTCAACCTTCCACATTCTTATGAGAATCTGATAGAGAGCGGAATAAAAGCCGATTATTCCATGGGTTATACTCATCAGCCGGGATTCCGGGCGGGTACTTGCCGACCCTTCAGATGGTTTAATCTGAGAACAAATGAAGAAACGACGTTGATGGTGTATCCTTGCTCCATCATGGAAGCTACACTGATTGAGTTTCTGTTTCTGAATGCGGAAGAGGGATTTCAATACTTTAGAGAAATGATTGCCGTTCATAAGGAATTCGGGGGTGTATTCATACCGGTATTTCATGTGCATTATCTGCAGGAAACCGGAAAATGGAAAGAATGGCGAACTGTTTTTAGCAGAATGATAGAGTTAGCCGGTGAAAATTAATGCTGCAAACGAGTAAAATAAATTACTTGAAGAGAAAAAAGAAAATAGCGGTCTCCGTGATGTCGGATCTCGTTACCGATCAAAGGGTATTAAAAACCTGTCATACACTGAGGGCGATGGGTTATGAAATTGAGGTTTTTTGTATTTCCGGAAACAGCGGTATTTCAATGGAAGGAATTCCCTTTAAACTGAACACGATTCATCTGAGTTTTAACAAGGGAATATGGCGGTTTATTCAGTTTAATGTGAGGCTGTATTTCCGGCTGCGCCGTTCAGATGCTGATATTTTCTGGGCAAACGATCTGGATGCCTTGCTTCCGAATACACTGGTTTCGCAGACTCGCAAAAAAGAGCTGATTTATGATTCGCACGAGCTTTATACGGAACAACCTTCGTTATATAATCGCAGATTTAAAAAGAAGCTATGGGAAAGGGTGGAGCGGTTTTGTATGAGGCGATTAAATTACATGGTAACAGTTAATCAATCAATCAGCAGCTGGTATAAAGAAAAGTATGGAATAGAACCGGCGGTGGTAAGAAATGTTCCGCTCAGGTCTGTGACTTCAGCGATTTCTCCGAAAAACACCGTTCAGGATAACCAACTCAACGGCAACAGGATTCTGATTTTGCAGGGCCATGGCATCCACCGCAACAGGGGAGGACTGGAAATCGTGGAAGCCATGCAGTTTCTTGATTCCTCCTTCCTGCTTTATATCGTAGGCGGGGGAAATGCCATGCCTGATATCATCAAACGGATCGGTGAATTAAAACTTGACGACAGAGTGAAGATTTTTCCCAGAATGCCTTATAAAGACATGATGACCCTGACTGCTTCGGCAGACCTGGGACTGCAGATGGAAAAGGTTGAATTAGGGCCGGGAAGTTTGCACACATTGCCGAATAAACTATTTGATTATATGCATGCAGGTATTCCTGTTTTAAGTTCTCCCGTAGCTGAAGGCAGCAGAATAATCCGGACCTATGATTTCGGATTGATAATAGAAAAAGTAGATCCAAAGGAAATTGCCAGGGGAGTGATTGACGCGTTCAGTGATATCAGCAGATTTAACAGGTGGAAGGAAAACGCAAAATCTGCCGCATTGCATTTTTGCTGGGAGAAAGAGTCGGAAGTGATTACTGACCTGATGAATAGGGT
>DATCKB010000459.1:0-6606 GCA_036562505.1 Parasegetibacter sp.
GCGTGGAGGATATGACTTCGGCTATACGTCGGGTTATATCTGATGAGATATTAAGAAAAGAGATGATTCAAAAAGGTAAGCTACACGCTGCGAAATTTTCTCCCGAAAAATGCGCGGCTGGTGTGATGAAATTGTATGAAAATCTGTTTTGAGAGGCTGGTAAAATTTACGCAGGAAAATATTATTCAGATAGGAATCATTATTCACTGTTCAGAATGTAATTATGCACTATAGAATTCCGGAAGAAATATTTCAACACGAAGTTGAACAGGCTTTGCAGGTGCTTCGCGAAGGGGGAACGATTTTGTATCCCACAGATACGGTGTGGGGAATAGGATGTGATGCAACAAATGAAGAAGCAGTTGAGAAGATTTTTTCGATCAAAGAAAGACCGGCGAACCGAAGCTGTATCATTCTTCTGGCTGATGAACGCGATCTGATTCAGTATGTGGCTGCACTGGATCTTTCCGTTTTCAATTATCTTGATTCACTTGATAGTCCGACGACCATAATTTTCGATGACGCAGTGGGGATAGCCGAAAATGCCGTAGCCGAAGATGGTTCCGTGGCAATCAGAATTGTTAAAGAGCCTTTCTGCAAAAATCTGATTAAGCGGCTACGCAAGCCTCTGATTTCCACCTCCGCAAATATTTCCGGTGCTCCCACGCCTGCCAGCTTTGCTGATATTTCACCCGAAATAAAACAAAGGGTAGATCATATCGTGCGTCTTCGTCAGGATGAAAACTCATCTGCTAAACCTTCATCTATAGTTCGGTGGAACGATGGAAATCCGGAACTGATTCGCAGTTGAACGGTTGGGATATTCCCGCAATTGATTTTACTTTGTGTGCTTATGGATATTCAATGCACTGAGAGGGAGTTGTTTATATTTAAAAAGATTGCCAATGCGGCGGCAGAATTGAATATGCCGGCTTATCTGGTGGGGGGATTTGTGCGTGATAAACTCCTTGGACGTCCAACGAAAGATGCGGATATCGTGTGTGTCGGAGATGGAATTGCCCTCGCAAAAGCGGTTGCAGCTCGGTTCAGTCCGGTTCCACCCGTAGCCTTCTTCAAAAATTTCGGTACCGCTCAGCTAAAACTGGAAGATATAGAAATAGAGTTCGTGGGTGCCCGTAAAGAAAGCTATCGCTTCGACTCCCGGAAACCGGAAGTTGCTCCCGGAACACTGGAAGATGATCAGTTCCGGCGCGATTTTACCATCAATGCAATGGCTATTAGTTTCAATCCGGATGATTACGGGCAGTTAATAGATCCTTTCAATGGAATTGAGGACCTCAACAATAAAATTATCAAAACTCCTCTTGACCCTCTGGTAACATTCAGCGATGATCCGCTGAGAATGATGCGGGCTATCCGGTTCGCTTCTCAACTGGGATTTGCAATAGAACCCGAAACATTTAATGCTATCCGAAGTAGCTGTGAACGAATTAAAATTATTTCACAGGAACGGATAACCGAAGAAATGAATAAAATATTGCTGAGTAAGAAGCCGTCAATTGGTTTTGATTTGCTTTTTCGCGCCGGATTATTGCAAATCATATTCCCACAGATGGCGGATCTCGCCGGTGCTGTTATTATTGACGGGAAAGGTCATAAAGATAATTTTTATCACACATTGCAGGTGATTGATAATATCAGTAAAAGCTCGGATGATCTCTGGTTGCGCTGGGCAGCATTATTGCATGATATAGGTAAACCGGCAACCAAAAGGTTTGAAGAGGGGCACGGATGGACTTTCCACGGGCATGAAGTTGTAGGCGGAAGAATGGTTCCCAAAATCTTTGCCCGGCTGAAACTTCCGCAAAATGAGAAAATGCGTTTTGTCAGAAAACTGGTAGAATTACATCTTCGGCCGATCAGTCTGACAAAAGAAAATATTACTGATTCGGCCCTGCGAAGATTATTATTCGATGCGGGAGAGGATCTTGAAGCGCTGATGATGCTTTGTGAGGCAGATATTACTTCGAAAAATAAACTTAAAGTACGCCGCTATCTGGAAAACTTTGAACTGGTTCGCAACCGGCTCAGAGAAGTGGAAGAAAAAGATAAAATAAGAAACTGGCAGCCTCCCATAACAGGGGAACTTATAATGAAAACCTTTGGAATACCACCATCCAGACAGGTAGGGGAGCTGAAAACCATGATAAGAGAGGCTATACTTGACGGAGAACTGGAAAACGATTACGATGCTGCTTTTAATTATATGCTGAGAAAAGCAGCGGATATGGGGTTAAAACCTGTCTAATTCTGGTCGGATTCCGGAAAAGCACTACGTTTAGCGAGGAGTTTCCTTGCTCAGATCAGATTACACCAATCAGCGCTCTGTAGAGATTTAATTATATTTGAACTTCGAACACATAAAAAACGACATGGCTGTACTAAAATTCAGGGCTTATTTTGAAGAAGATGATAGCATTTACCGGGATATAGTGATAAAGCATAAGCAATCTTTTCAGGATCTCCATGAGGCTATACTAAAAGCCTATGAGTTTGACTCAAAGCATCAGGCTACTTTCTATCGGAGTAATGATAACTGGCAACGGGGTAGGGAAATTACCCTTGAACGCTACGAAAAGGATTATAAGGCTGAACCACTTCTCATGCAGGAAACTTCTATCGGTTCTGAAATCAAAGATCCCAACCAGAAGTTTATTTATGTGTATGATTTTAAGCGTCAATGGACTTTCCTGATCGAACTGATAAATGTAACCAAAGAAGAAAACCCACGTGTTACTTACCCGTCTTTGGTCAGATCGGAGGGTATTGCTCCAAGCCAATATGGTACAAAAGGCCTCCTTGGTGATAAATTTGTAGACGTTGAGGAAAAATATGATTTGAGCAAAGATTCTGACGGATTCGGTCAGGAAGGAGGCGACGATACAGAAGCTGATTATGAAGAGGGACAAGACGAGTCTTCTGACGAGTAATTGATGGCTTTTCCGGAATAAGTGAAATTAAATGAAGCAGTGCATTATCATCGCAGGACCTACAGCAGTAGGTAAGACCAATGAAGCGATTGATCTGGCCAGGTTTCTCAATACTTCTATAATTTCTGCAGATTCCCGTCAGTGTTATAAAGAACTGAATATAGGTGTGGCAAAACCCACGCCCGGGCAACTAAATACTGTCCGGCATTATTTTATCCATTCACACAGCATTCATCAGGAAATCAACGCAGCTAACTATGAACAATATGCGCTGAATGCCGCCAGCGAAATTTTTTCCGAAAATGATTATGCCGTTATGGTTGGTGGTACCGGACTTTATATCAAAGCCTTTGCAGAGGGGCTCGATGAAATGCCGGAAATTGATCCTGAAATCCGTCAGTCGCTGCGAGATCAATATATTAACAATGGAATCGACTGGTTACGTCAACAGGTAGCCGAAAATGACCTTGAATATTTTGAAAAGGGCGAAAATCAAAACCCTCATCGCCTCCTGAGGGCACTTGAAGTAGTGTTGTCTACCGGTAAATCCATACTTAGTTTCAGGCAGACAAATAAAACTGTTCGCGCGTTTGAAATTATTAAAGTCGGACTAGAACTACCCCGTCAGGAGTTGTACGCACGCATAAATCAGCGCGTAGATAAGATGATGGAAGACGGCCTACTAGAAGAGGTACGCACCTTGTTACCGTTTCAACACCTTAATGCATTACAGACGGTTGGCTATCGCGAACTATTCTCTTATTTTAAAGGAGAATTATCGTTGGATGAAGCAGTTGAAAAGATTAAAACAAATACCCGCCAGTATGCCAAGCGGCAGTTGACCTGGTTTAAGCGCGACCCTTCCATAAAGTGGCTCTCACCAGGTCAGACTACCGAATATTTCAGAAATCTCCTGAATGAAAGCCGCTGATCGCTTAAAATTTGATTCCGAAACTCAGCATAATATTACCGGTATTTCCTTTAAGATCAGCAAAAGTATTTGCTTTGTCGGACAACCGATAAGGAAAGTGTACGTCTTTACTCACTGAATGAACATAAGTCAGATCAATGAAGATGCCGTGGTCACGATATCCCAGACCGCCACTGATATTCATACGATTTCCTTTTAATGCTTCATCCCGATAGGGGTTTCCGTAATAAGCAAATCCGGCCCTTGCCATAATAGTGTGAAATTTCAATTCGCCGCCAACCCTGAAATTGAGAGCACCTTTGTAAATATCCTTTACCACGCTATTTACTTCGCTATAATAATCGGAACTGTAGTTCAGATCTGAATTTGCAAAGCGTGGGCTACCATATGTCACGTATTCAATGTCAGCAGAAATAAAGGCCTTCTGCATACGGGTATCTTCCACTTCACTGATGACGTATGAACCCCCGAGAACAGCTTTCCAGGGGGAAGAAAGATTATAGGTTACATCAGGTGCGCCGTTACTATAAAGCGTTTTGGTATCAGCACTATCGAGACCATTTCCGGGACCAAAATAATTCTCTACATCAACCACCATCTTTCCATAGGTGTTTTCCTTCAGTGAATAGAAGGTGGGAGTATGTAACGCAACACCCACTCTCCACTTTTCTGCCGGCTTATAAATCATTCCCAGGCGGGCATTCACACCAATGCCTTTTGAAGTCATTTCTTCCCGGTAGCTGGCGAAATTGAAGTTGTTATCTGCGTTTCCGGTGGCGTCTGACTCGGTAAACGTGCTGGTTCTTTTATAGTTTACTATTGGAATTCCTAAGCTGGCTCCCAAATACAGACGGTCGTCCATGTTTGATGCAAATCCCAGTGCTACTTCTGTTATTCCTCCGCTTGTAATAATTTCGTTTTCCTGATTCAACAGTGCATTCTGGCCGGCTAGCCATGCGTTCCGTTGAGGTAGTCCAACAACTTCAATTCTTCCATCTATGGTAGTAGTGTCAATCAGATAGGTGTAAAGAGCCAGGGATGTTGGAAATGAAAGTTTCGAATGTGGCAGGCCGATATCAAGTGGTAAACCTGAATTGGCAAACTCTTCGGCAAACTGTTCGCTGAAGGAACTAAAGTCGTTTAACCCTCTGTACAAAACAGAATTATTAAAGTCTGCTGTGCGGTTTATTGCGATACTAATAGCTTTGTTTGTCCATTTGTTATAAGGAGTATTATATCCGAAGACGAAACCGGTAGTTCCGAAGTTGAAATTATTTTTATCAGATTTTGCATCAGTTCCTCTGAACTCACCGCGGCTATTGTAAAGGCTCCATCCCGGAGAAAGCACAAATTCATTGGTTTTGAACATTCCCAGACCTGCAGGATTTACAAAGGTGGCCTGAATATCTCCGCCTAATGATCCCATCACTCCGCCGATCGACATATTCCGGGCAGTTCCTCTGATCGGATTCCATGACATTCGCAATGCATCCTCCGGAACCTGTGCCGCTACTCCTGTAGTCACAAACGAAGCAGCTAAAATAAGAAAGTGTTTTTTCAAAATCATTCGTAACGTTTTTCTTCTGTTCATTTTTTACTTCTTCTCTGAATGCGGGATTTCAATTGGATATGTAGGTTGTAAAAAGAGGAAACATACAATAGTGCGGGTTTCCTCTTTTTATCGTTATATTTCGGTTACGCCTGACAGTTAAAATCCCCGGGGGGCACAGGCGTAAGGGTTTAATTTCTGTTTCTATTAGGTCGGGATACCCCCCCGCCTCCGTTATTGTTATTAGAATTGCTTCCGCTGGATCTGTTGGAATTTGAGCCGGAAGAGCCCATTTCACTGTTGGTGGAGGTATTATTGCTTCTGTTAGTATTGTTTGTAGTTGGGTTATAAACCCGGGTGGGTCTGTTTTGCGTATTACCCTGACTGGTTTGATAGCCATTATTGTTGTTCCTGTCTGAACTGAGGACTTTCTTCATCAATCCACCAAACCCGTTATTGGAACTGTTCGTACTGTTTACATTATTGTTGGAGTTATTATATCCTCTTGTAGGTCTGTACGTATTTCCGGAATTATTTGATTGTCCGTTAACCCTCGTGTTATTGCTGGTATAACTGTTAATATTAAATGGTCTCGGGCGGAAGGTTTCGCGCTTAGTGTAATCAATTCCACTACCTTTTCCCGGAATTACGAAAATTGGTGAGGGAGCATAAGGATTGTAATAGCTGTTCCAGCTCCAGTATGGATTCCAGGGTGAATACCAGTTGTTATAGGAATTATAGTTTCCAAACGCATACGGGTTGTAATAGAAGTTGCTGAAATACAAATCGTCGAACCCGTAGAAGCCGGTTCCGTAGCGGTATTTGTTCCGAACCATCAATCTGAGGTAACGATCGTCAAAATCGTTATAGTAATTGTTGTAGCCTGTTGCACCGTAATATCTGTCCCCTTCATAGTGATTCCGCTGATTATTTTTCTCCATCACCACATAACCATTCTGCTCTTTTGCAGGGGAATAATATACATCATCAGGTGTCTGACCAGCTTTATAAGCTGTTGAGCAGGCGCTGAAGCTACCCGCTAAAATCAATCCTGCAAGAAATATTTTTGTGTTCATAACCTGCCCGTTAAATGTTTTAAAATGAAGTTGCTACTTTTGCCGTCTTAAAGCAACAATTAAAGTTACTATTAATTTGACGCTGAGCCCTTAATATTC
>DATCKB010000470.1:0-4243 GCA_036562505.1 Parasegetibacter sp.
CCCTGATACAGCAGCAGGGCAGAGTTAAAAAGATTCTTTCCTTTCTTTATGTCATTCCGTGTCGGCGCGCCGATCAATACCCCTATATCCCGGGTTTGTTTGCAAATCTCTTGTATTGCATTTTCGCAATCTGTAATGAACTCGTCAAACTCCAGAAAATCTGCCGGAGGATACCCGCAGATGCTTAGCTCAGAGAAAACAATCAAATCAGCTTTTTGCTCATTTGCCTTTTCAATGGCTGCCGATATTTTTTCGAGGTTAGACTGAAAATTTCCAATATGATAATTTTGCTGAGCCAATACAATTTTCATCTGCGTATCTTTAATTTTTCTCTTACAAAGGTTAGCTATGTTATCAGTAAGTCACAATAAGGTATCTGCGGTTCACAAATTTAACGCCCTATTCGCTATAATATCAATCCTTTTGATAATCGGTTGCGGAAACGGCGATAAGCCTGATGTTTCGAAAATTAAGGTCGATATTAAGCTGGAAAGGTTCGATAAAGCATTTTTCAGCATAGATACCAACAATATTCCGGCTGAAATCGTTCGGTTAAGGAGTGAGTTCCCGCATTTCACTGATGATTTTATTGATTATATCCTGGGTTTGGGAGGGGTAAAGGAAGAATCGGAAGTTAAGGAGAACGGAATTCGCATCTTTCATTCCACCTACCTTGCGGTGCAGGACTCTATTGAAAAAAGAATCAACAATACCGGAAAAATTGAAGAAAACCTCGAAACAGCACTGAGATATGTGAAATATTATTTTCCCCGGTATGAGATTCCCCGCATCGTGCTTTATACCGGACCGTTCGACGCACCAGGGGTGGCACTTACCCGGGAGGCCATTGCAATTGGACTTCAGCAACATGCAGGTCCGTCTTTCTTTTTTTACAATACGCTTCAGGGGCAGGAGCTTTATCCGGCGTATATCAGCCGCAGGTTCGATGCAGCGTATATTCCCACAAATGTGGTAAAAGCCATTATCGACGATATTTATCCGGATAATTCCCGGACCCTTGCCCTGATTGATCAGATGATACAGAAGGGGAAACAATTGTATTTACTGGATCTGATACTGCCGGATACACCTGATTCTATTAAAACAGGATATACCGAGGCGCAACTGAAATGGTGTAAAAGTAACGAAGGAGCAATCTGGAACTATATTCTGAAAACGGCAGATCTTTATTCCTTCGATCCGGGCGACATTAAAAATATACTGGGTGAAGCCCCTACAACAGACGGTATGCCACCTATTGCTCCGGGAAATATCGGCCAGTGGGTGGGTCGCCAGATAGTGAGAAAATATATAGAGGCAAACCCTGCCCTTACTCCCGATGAACTGATGAAAACCGAACCACGGTCGATATTCAACTCAATTAAATATAAACCGAAGTAAGGGGCGCAGCGGAATTTAGGATTTCGACCTTCGTGTGAACATAGTTTCACCCAATCTTTCGCGGTTGGCGGGCTTCACCAAAGATTCCGTATTTTTGGCGCCTTAATAAATCCCGATTCTTTTATGACCATTTCGTATAACTGGCTTAGTGAGTATTTGCCTGAGAAAATTGATCCTGAGCGTCTTTCCCGTATTCTTACATCAATAGGTTTAGAGGTTGAGAGCCTGGAAAAATATGAAGAAGTAAAAGGTGGGCTTCAGGGATTAGTCACCGGTGAAGTACTGACCTGTGAGCAACATCCCAATGCGGATAAATTAAAACTAACTACCGTAGATATCGGAGCTGCCGAACCCCTGCAGATTGTTTGTGGTGCACCCAATGTGGCAGTCGGACAAAAAGTGATTGTGGCGCCGGTAGGCACAACTATTTACCCTTCTAACGGTGATCCGCTTACCATGAAAGTGGCCAAAATCAGAGGGGTAGAGAGCTACGGAATGATTTGTGCGGAAGATGAAATCGGGCTGGGTGATAGTCATGCCGGCATTATTGTGCTTCCAGCAGAAACTGCGGTTGGAATAAGTGCAGCGGATTATTTCAAACCCTATCAGGATTATGTTTATGAAATTGGTCTGACCCCGAACCGCATGGATGCCATGAGCCACCTGGGAGTAGCCCGCGATGTTTGTGCATATATTATGCACCACGATAAAAAAGATTTCCGCGTAAAATCTCCGTCTACTAATTCTTTCAAACCCGACAATAACTCAGTTCCCATTTCGGTAACTATTGAAAATAAAACCGCATGTGAACGTTATTCCGGCGTGAGTATAAAAGGTGTTAAAATAGCCCCATCGCCCAAATGGCTAACCGAAAAACTGAAAGCAATTGGGGTGAAACCCATCAATAATATTGTTGACATTACCAATTTCGTGCTGCACGAAACAGGTCAGCCTCTGCACGCTTTTGATGCTGATGAAATCAAAGGAAATCAGGTTATCGTAAAAAACCTTCCCGACAATACTCCGTTCCTTTGCCTGGATGGGAAGGAAAGAAAACTGAATGCCGCCGATCTGATGATATGCAATGCAGAAGAACCCATGTGTATAGCCGGGGTTTACGGCGGATTAAAGAGCGGGGTAAGCGGTAAAACGGTAAATATCTTTCTGGAAAGTGCATGGTTTGAACCGACAACCATCCGGCAGACTTCTTTCCGTCATGGTTTGCGTACAGACGCAGCTACACGTTTTGAAAAAGGAGTTGATATTTCGAACACTGTTAACGTACTGAAAAGAGCAGCTTTGCTGATCAAAGAGATTGCCGGTGGTGAAATAGCTTCAGACCTGATCGACGTATATCCCTCACCACAGGTAAAGACAGAGGTTACGCTAAAGCATCACTATCTGAAAAAGCTGAGCGGAAAAAATTATCATCCGGATACAGTCAGAAAGATACTCACCAGTCTGGGTTTTGAATTTCTGAAAGAGGGACAGGATGATACCTGGTGGGCTGTGCCTTTCAGCAAACGCGATATCACTCAGGCGGCTGATATTGTTGAAGAGATTATGCGTATTGACGGACTCGACAATGTTGAGATTCCGGATACCATAAATATCAGTCCTTCTGTAGAAAAAGAATCCTTCAAATATTCATTCAAAGAAAAGATTGCAGGATTTTTAACCGGCAATGGTTTCCATGAAATCTTCACCAATTCCATTACCAACAGCGCATATTATTCAGAAGAAGAACTGGCCACTGCGGTTAAGATGGTAAACAATCTCAGCGCTGAACTGAATATTATGCGTCCGGATATATTACAAACAGGTCTGGAATCGGTAGCGTTTAATATTAATCGTAAGAATTCAGATATTCGCTTTTTTGATTTCGGAAAAACGTACAAAACACCTCAGGCAGGGGAATATATTGAAACCAATCATCTGGCTATTTTTGTTACCGGAAACGTAAAAACTGATCACTGGAAGCATAAGGCTAATCCGGCCGATTTTTACTATATCAAAGGAATTGTTTCCGGCATCATTAATCAGGCCGGTATCGGGAGGGTTAAACTTTCGGCATCGTCAAACCATCGTTTTGATACTGCTGTAGAGATAACTGTGAATGATGAGATCATAGGTGTCTTCGGAAATCTGAACAAGAAAATACTACAGCAGTTTGACATCAAACAACCGGTATTTTTTGCAGATATTAACTGGGATCTGTTAACGCAGATTGCCGCGAAGCAGAAAGTCTCCTTCCGGGAAATCCCCCGTCATATGCCGGTTCAGCGCGATCTCGCAGTGATTGTACCAGAATCCTTACCATATTCTCAGCTAGAGCAGACTATTGAAAAAGTGAATTTGCCTAAACTGAAGGAAGTCAGACTTTTCGATATCTTTAAAAGTGAGAAAATCGGTTCGGGTAAAAAATCACTTGCGATAAACTTCACATTCCAGGACGAAGAAAAAACGCTTACGGATAAAGAGATTGATGCAATGATGAATAAGTTGATGACCAGTCTGGAAAAAGAAGTTCAGGCAGAAATCAGAAAATAATTTCAGGCTATGCAGGATTTGCGGGAACAGATAAAAAAAGTAAATGAAAAGCTTCAGGCTCTTTTGAAAGCATATCAATCGCTTCAGAAAGAGAACCAGTTGCTGAAACTTGAATTATCCGAAGCCCGCAATAACGTACAGGAACATACGAAAACTATTGAAATACTGACTCAGGAAATTGAGATTTTAAAAGTTTCCGGCAACAGTTCGAATAATGAAATAAAAAAGGAGTTCGAGAAAAGAATCAATCAATACATTGCAGAAATTGATCGTTGCCTGGCTCTTATTAATG
>DATCKB010000475.1:0-1939 GCA_036562505.1 Parasegetibacter sp.
CTGCTGAATGTTACGGGTGCTCTTTATTACCGCGATAATTTTGAACTTCCCTCCAACCGCACCCTTCATACCATTTGGGAGAATCGCGGACTGGCCGGAATTTATATTCAGTCAACCCTGCCCTTTCTGCTTATTGGAATCGGTATCAGTTTGCTCTTCTTTTATCTGATCAAAACCTGGTGTGTGCCCCGCGAAAAACGCAGCACCGAAAAACGGGTCCCGGTCCGGTCTGCACTCCTCAGCTTTGCTATAATCACTCTGGTTGCCCTGGGATGTATCCGGGAAAATATTGACACCAAAATCCTTTCCCCCAACAGTGCCTTCCGTTTTGTAAAATCGAAATACCGCGATCTGATTGTCAATCCGGCCTTCAACCTGGCCTATTCCCAGTTCAAGAGCTTTAATACGAACGAACTACTGGTGAACTTGCTGGAAGAATTGCCGGAGGAGAGCCACAGCAAAACGGTGGACTCTTCGGCCAATCAATTTGGGAAATACCGGGGCCGGAATATTTTCGTGATTGTGATAGAAAGTGCTTCCGCAGAGAACTTCGAGAAAGGATCGGAATCCAAATTTGATATGCCATTCTTCGATTCGCTCCGCGGGCACAGTCTGTTTTTTACCAATGCCTATGCAAATGCCTACAATTCGGCGGATGGAGTAAAAGCCATCTTCTCCGGAATGGGCAATCATATTCTTATAAACAGCGCCAAACATCCCTATTACAAAGACCGGCCCATGCCCGGCGAAATCCTGAAAAGACATAATTACCAACCCGGCTTTTTCTATAGCAAACAGGGGGCCGGATACTGGAAGGGACTGGGATTTGCAGGTATTGAAAATTATTTAACGGAAGATGAACTGCCGGTAAAAGCAGCCACATATCCCACCACCGACGATGCTTTTTTTCAGCTGACAGCGCGGTCCATGCATATTCTAAAGGAGCCGTTTGTAGCGGGAATTCAAAATCGGGCCACTCATTATCCATATCATCTTTTTGATAACTATGATGACTATGCGAAAATCAGCAAGCCTTTTACCCAGGCGGCTTCGATGCGATATTTTGATGATGTACTGCGGAATTTCTTTTCGGTCATAAAGCAGTACGACTGGTTCCGGAATACCATTTTTATTTTCGTTGGTGATCATTTCTCAAGGGCCCAAGACCTGCTGAACCAGTCGGATTGGGCTGAGCTTCAGATTCCGCTGATGATTTACTCCCCGGGGGGCGAATTCCAGGGCGAAGCCCACTATCCGGTTCAGCAAACGGATATCCCGGTAACGATTATGGAGATGGTGGGAATCAGGGATCCGAATCAGTATTCCAATTACAATTTACTGGACTCCACTGCCCCGCATCAGATACTTGCGAGGAAAAGAGACCATTTGTTGTATGCAGATGATTCGCTGTTTATATCTTTCGACCTGGTAACAAGATCGGTCAAAGGGGTCTGGAATTACCGGAAGGATCCTTTTCTGAAGGATGAATTGAAAACGGATTCTTCGCATCTGGAAAAACTAAATTCCTATCTGCGGGATATTAAGAACCAATACCGCAAGGTTCGCCATTATTAATTTCCACCCGCCTGGCAGATGCCCGAAAAAAAGGAGTTGGCAATAAAATCGAGATGACCTTTGAATTTTTCCTGGTCCGATCCCAGGAAGAGATGCGAGCCGATGGCTTTCAGGGCCACATTCATGGCTTTGGCCCAGATTTCGATCTGTTCGTGGGTCAGTTCCTTTACTTCACCGCGGCGAATTCCATATAAAACGAGATCTTTCAGAAATGCCTCCATATAAGAATTCCGTTTCTCGGTGATATTCATGATGAGGAGCGGATTCTCCATCACTTCCGCTTTAAAAATCGTGTATTGCCGGGTGTTATTCAACACGTGCGAAAACATCGACACCACAAATGCGCGAAACCGGTCCTGCACGC
>DATCKB010000481.1:0-1695 GCA_036562505.1 Parasegetibacter sp.
TGTAAGAGTACATATGCCGACCTTATACGGTGATTTCACTCTCGTAGCTTTCCAGGAAAAAATGAGTCAGAATGAACATCTTGCACTGATAAAAGGAAGCTGGGAACAGGATGAACCGGTACTCGTCAGAGTGCATTCCTCCTGCTTTACCGGTGATATTCTGGGATCACTCCGTTGCGACTGTGGTGATCAATTGCATAAATCCATGCAAATGGTCGAAGCAAATGGAAAAGGTGCTATCCTTTATATGAATCAGGAAGGTAGAGGGATCGGACTCCTCAACAAGTTAAAAGCTTATCAACTGCAGGAACAGGGGATGGACACTGTTGAGGCAAACCTCCATCTCGGATTTCAGACTGATCAACGGGATTATGGCGTAGGAGCTCAGATACTCCGCCACCTGGGAATTACCAAAATCAATCTGATGACCAATAATCCGAAGAAGCGTGCCGGATTACTGGGATATGGTCTGGAAATAGTTGGTACCGTTCCCATCGAAGCTGTACCCAATTCCCACAATGAAAAGTATCTGGTAACCAAACGCGACAAATTGGGGCATGAGATATTGAAGGGTAAGAACGGATCGTCCAATCACTAACTATAGCTGTTGCCGGTTTCTCTTTCTGAAAAGGTCTTTGATCTTGTCAAACTCCTTGTGAAAAGATATACCCGCACCCGAGCGGTTTCGCTGCCGCCCCATGTAAAAATCGTAACTGTTGCGGGTGAAGAATGTTGCGCGAACACGCCCGTCGGGTGTGATCTTCCACTCTGCGTTTAAATCGGGTAAAAACTGAAAGTTTAATTGTGCCTGCTGAAATGCACTCAAACCAAAGTCGAGTTCGCTTCCGAAATTAAACGTGAGCCTGTCGTCGAGAATACTCTTACCAACTGAGAAGTTGAAATTGCTTCTGTCGATCGACAAGCCGCTGCTATTTGCAGCATTATTCTCAAGAATAATATTGGTGCCACTGTAGAATGAAGTGGAAATATTCACCTTAAGACTTTTATCGTTAAATACTTTCTGCAGTACATTATTGAACTCACGGCTAAGAGTATTCGAAAATATTCCGGAAAGTGTGTTGACAACAACTCCTTCGAGGAAGGTAGAACCGATATCTCCCGTATTGGAGGAGAAAGGAGCAAAGCTGTTGAACACTACCAGATAGGTCACCTGTTTATTCAGCTCCTGCTGGTTATTCTCAATCTGTGAAATGATGTTGGCTACGTAGGGTTCCCGCTTAACCGGACTGCCGGAGGGAAAATCGATTTTAAAACTGATATTAGGAGAACTGAGCTGCTCCCTCAATTGTGCTATTACATATACTTCACCGCGATATCTTCGCACATTCGGGTCTTCAATCAAACCGCTGATCTGAGAGGAAAGCAAATCGCTGAAGCGAACATTTTCCGCAATATATTCCGCATCAATTCTGATATCGGCCTGATAGGGATCCCCGTTCCACTGGATATAGTTACCTGCTCCTTCTCTTAACTGGAAAGGCTTTTTAATAAGCGTTTGAAAACTAAAATTATACTGTCCTTCATCAATCTCATAACGCCCGTTTATAGTCAGCCTCTCTTTCGTGCCCACGTGGAAATCAAGGTTACCCCGCCCTCTGGCTTTTATGGCATCACCAGTTAATTCATCCATGATAAGTTCAATCTGAACCAGATTATTAGCTGTGAGGTCAAGAT
>DATCKB010000482.1:0-10702 GCA_036562505.1 Parasegetibacter sp.
AGCTGTTCTCTCTCCATGCTCATACTTCCATCTTCCATAGTCATGTAACGCGCGTCGTCATTGTCTCCACCCATTTCGTCTCTACGGGTAATCAATCCCTGCAGATAAGCCAGCTCTTTGCGTGCGGCATCCAGTTTTTTGTTGATGAGCTCTCTGAACTCAGCCAGTTCGCTGTCGCTGTAGCGCATAGTCGGACCGGTAGGTTCAGGGGCTGGTTCATCCAGGATAGATTTAGTAAATCCCGGATTATATTTTACCGCCACGTTAGTGGATGTTTTCGGAATGACTACTGGTTTTACCGGCTTTGCAGGTTCTGCCTTCTTTGCTGCTGGTTTTACGGGTGCCGGAGTTGGAGTTGAACTTGCTTTTTTAACTTCTTCTTTTTTCTTTGCCACAGTTTCAGTTTTAATAGGTTTCGTTGCCTGCTTCTTTGCTGGCGCCGGTGCTGCGGACTTAGCCGCTTTCTTAGCCGGTGCCGGCTTAACTACTTTAGCAGCAGCTTTTTTGGGAGCTGCTTTTGCCGGGGCAGCTTTCTTAGGAGCTGCTTTCGCAGGTGCTGACACTTTTTTAGATTTAACAGAAACTTTCTCCGCCTTTTTCGCATCCTGTTTTTTAGGGGCGGCTTTCTTAGGTGCAGACTTAGCCGCTGACTTAGCAGAAGCTTTAGCTGCCGGTTTAGCGGCCGCCTTCCTGGCAGGAGCTGATTTTTTAGCCGGCGCAGCTTTCTTTGTAGCTGTAGCTTTTTTGGCTGGAGCTGCTGCTTTCTTTGCAGAAGCTGATTTCCCTCCGGTAGGGCGGGATGTTTTGGCCACCGTTTTCTTTGTTGCCATACTGTTAACCTTTTTTAGTGACAAACACTTTTAATGAAATATCATTTACCTCTATTTCAACGCCTTCGTTCAGAGAAGGCACCAATTCCAGTTCATCTGCAAGTACTTCCCGGCAGATATAACCGGTATAATTTCTAAAAGATTCTTTCAGCTCCTCATTCTCAGTCACCTTAACCAGAATCCGGTCGGTCAGCTCAAACCCATTATCTTTTCTGATTTTCTGGATCCTGTTTACCAACTCTCTGGCATTGCCCTCGTTCACCAGTTCAGGGGTAATGGTAACATCCAATGCTACCGTGAGCTGCCCTTTACTGGCAACCATCCAACCAGGAATGTCTTCACTGCTTATCTCTACTTCATTTATCTGTAATATTAAGGGTTCGTCATCAATTAGCAAACTATAATTTCCTTCTTTTTCAAATTTTGAAATGTCTTCCTGAGAAAATTCTGCGATGGCGGCAGCCACGGCTCTCATTTTTGCGCCGAGTTTTTTACCTAAAGCATTAAAGTTGGGCTTAATTTTCTTTTTAATCAACCCTTCGGTTTCGGTGATGTACTGAATTTCCTTAACATTCACCTCCGACTTAATCAGATCTTCTACCTTTTCTATTCTTTCCTTCATTTTCAGGTCGAGAACCGGTATCAGAATTTTCTGGAGGGGCTGCCTTACCTTAATATTGACCTTTTTCCTTAAGGAAAGAACCAGCGAGCTGATGTCCTGCGCCAATTGCATGCGCTCTTCCAGGTCCTGATCTATTTTTGACGTATCCGATTCAGGGAATAAAGCATGGTGTACAGACATTGCATCCAGCCGCGAAGTGACTTCATTCAGATTGTTAAACAACCAGTCTGAAAAGAACGGAGAAACGGGTGCAATAAGTCGGCTGATGGTTTCCAGACACTCATACAGGGTCTGATAAGCACAAATTTTATCATGCTCGTATTCTCCTTTCCAGAAGCGTCTTCTGCACAAGCGAACATACCAGTTACTCAAATGCTCATCCACGAAATCTTCAATTAACCGACCAGCTATCGTAGGCTCATAGTCGTCAAATGCTGAAGCAACTTTTTTCACCAGAGTGTTCAGTGAAGATAATATCCAACGATCTATTTCGGGGCGTTGTTCCAGTGGGATATACGCTTCCTTAAACGTGAATCCATCCACATTAGCATATAAAGCAAAGAACTGGTAGGTATTATAAATGGTGCCGAAAAATTTCCGTTGAACTTCTTTTATTCCTTCCAGGTCAAACTTAAGGCTGTCCCACGGAGATGCATTGGTAACCAGATACCAGCGGGTAGCATCAGCGCCAAATTTTTCGATGGTATCGAACGGATTCACCACGTTCCCCAGACGTTTACTCATTTTGTTTCCGTTCTTATCCAGTACCAATCCGTTTGACACTACAGTTTTGTAAGCTACGTTGTCGAACAGCATTACGCCCAATGCATGGAGTGTATAAAACCATCCGCGGGTCTGGTCCACCCCTTCAGCTATAAAATCAGCCGGAAATACTGAGCCCTTTCCTGAGTCTTTTCCTGAACCGGCGGCAGCGTGATATTTCCAGAAGTTTTCTACGGTTAATTCACCAAACTGATTGGAGCTGGTATCAGGCAACCCCCACTGGGCATAAGGCATAGCCCCTGAGTCGAACCATACGTCGATCAAATCTGGTACCCGTTTCATGGGTTTGCCTGTCGGACTGACCAGTATAATTTTGTCTACCAACGGCTTATGCAGATCGAGTTTTTCGGGTGTAAGCAGACTTAAATTATCTGTCCCCAGTTTTTCATCAGCCTGTTTGGCGAGGCTGATTAGTTCCTTAATACTTCCAACACATAATTCTTCCTCGCCGTCTTCTGATCTCCAGATTGGGAGTGGTGTACCCCAATAGCGACTGCGGCTGAGGTTCCAGTCTACCATATTTTCGAGCCAGTTTCCGAATCTTCCTTCACCGGTCGATTTCGGTTTCCAGTTGATGGTTTTATTCAGTTCAACCATCCTGTCTTTTGCTGCAGTGGTTCTGATAAACCACGCATCCAGCGGATAGTAAAGTATAGGCTTATCCGTTCTCCAGCAATGCGGATAGTTATGCTGGTATTTCTCAACCTTAAAGGCTCTGTTTTCCTTTTTAAGTTTTACAGAAATATCTACGTTAACATCTACATAATCCGGATCATCTTTATAGTTTTTTACATAGCGGTGCGAAAACTCTCCGACTCCGTCAACAAATTTTCCTTCCCTGTCTACCAGTGTAAGAATACCCAGATTATTTTTCTTTCCGACCTTATAGTCATCAGCACCAAACGCAGGTGCTGTATGCACGATACCAGTACCATCTTCAGTAGTAACGAAATCTCCTGTTACCACACGGAATGGTTTTGCATCAGGAGTAATTTCCCGGATTTTTTCGAGGCTGTTTGCGTCAAACGGAAGCAGTTGTTCATATTCGGCACCTTCTATATCGGTTCCTTTAAATTCCGCAAGAATTTTCCAAGGAAGAATTTTTTCATTGCTGTTATATGCTTCAAAATCTCCGTTCTCGCCTTCTGCTTTAAAGTACTTATGAATCAGCGCTTTCGCTAGAATTACATTTACAGGCAAATGCGTATAAGGGTTGAAAGTTTTGATCAGAACATAATCAATGTTAGCACCCACGGTTAGCCCCAGGTTAGATGGAAGTGTCCAGGGAGTGGTCGTCCATGCGAGGAAAAATACTTCTCCATCTGTATCAGCCACTTTAAGCTTTTCATTTTTCACCGCTTTAAACATCGCCACGCAGCTGGTATCTTTCACATCTTTATAGGTTCCGGGCTGGTTCAGTTCATGCGAACTTAATCCTGTACCGGCGGCAGGTGAATAAGGCTGAATACTTACACTTTCATAAAGAAATCGCTGATTGTTTTCATCTCTCTTTTCATAGAGTTGTTTTAACAACCACCAAAGGGTTTCAATGTATTCGTTCTGAAAAGTGATATAGGGGCGATCGAGGTCTACCCAGTAACCCATTTTTCTGGTTAGATCGTCCCATTTATCTTTATAACGTAAAACCGTTTCACGGCATTTCTTATTATACTCTTCAACTGATATTTTCTTACCGATATCTTCTTTCGTGATGCCCAGTTCTTTTTCCACCTGCAACTCAACGGGCAGACCGTGAGTATCCCAGCCTCCCTTTCTCTGTACCTGGAACCCCCTCATAGTTTTATAGCGACAAACCAGGTCTTTCAGTGTACGCGAAATAACGTGGTGAATACCCGGTAATCCGTTTGCACTGGGCGGCCCTTCATAGAAAACGAAAGGTTCAGCACCTTCTCTTAGCGACACACTTTTTTCAAACGCTTCTCTTTCTTTCCATAATGAAAGGATTTCCTTTTCTATTGAAGGAAGGTCGAGCTGCTGGTATTCTCTGTATCTCTCTGCCATATAATGATCTGCAAACTAATTTATAAGTGAAAAGTCCCCCGGAAAATGGGGGCAAAGGTACTAAAATTATGTTTTTCTATTGGGCGTTCAAGTTTTCCACATTTAGGGTTTTGGCATAGTTTGTGTTTTTAAATAAAACAGCACATAAGAATCAATAGACGGGAAATTCAGAAGCAGCAGTCTACAATGGAACAAACAGCGGGAAGAGTTGATTTGCTCTACAACATACTGATAATAAATCCTTTTTAAATATTTCTACGGTTTAGGGTTTAGGGGTTAAAACAGGGGAGTATTCTTGCTCCCCTCATCTTTAAAAACCATTAGTAATATTAATGATATTACTAATTCGTAATAAAAGAAGGGTGAATCCATCCCGTTTTTAATCTCCGGTATTGCTTTAAATCAGGCAATAACCTTATTCCAATATCCTGATGATCAATCGATTGAGTCTCTTAAGATTCAATATCCATGAAATGTCTATTCAATATCCGGGAATGCCAGGTCCGTTTTAATTTTCAAGTTCCTGGAAACTATCGAACTACTCCGATAAAAAGCCTCACCGCGAGGCTTTTTATTTTTTGCCTATGCCTGATACTTCGGATGGGTCAGAATAATTGATTTTCAATCATATTGGCGCTCTATCAACTAATAAACCGCATTATGGTCCATTTTCACCTTTAACTCCGTTATTTCTCCTTTCTTTACGTGGAAGGGTGCGATATTCCCGTGCATGTCGGAAATATTCGCGTAGAAAAGAGAGTCGGGTTTCGTGAAAATTGAATACGAGCCCGGGTTTAACCATGCTGCAAAAGCTCCGTCCTTTCCGGATCGCAGTTTCAAAACCAGCTTGGTATTGATAGCGGAATAGAAGCCGGGAGTCGGGCTAATCACATCTCCGGGGCCGGTCAGTTCATATATGTACAGGTCGGTTTCAATTCGCGGAGGGGGTACTGGTTTGGTATCAGGAGAAGGCATCTGGTTTCCGCTCACCTCCACAACAATCCCGATAATTCCTTGTTTTAACGTAGAAGGATCAGCCACATGAGCAGCCGAATTGCAACCTCCGGAAATATAGAAAGACATAGCTATCAATAATATTTTGAAATAATTGAGCATAAACTGCATATTTTTTACAGGATTAATCCAATTTATAAACCCAGTTTAGCCTGAAAATATATAATTTCAGGTAATTTCTTACAAATCGACATTATGCAACGCTATTCCGGTCTGATTTTATTTCTTTTCCTATTCCTACCCTTTGTTGTTCCGGCCCAGGTAAGAACCAAAATTGAAGTTCTCAGAACGCTAAGCAATAATCTGGCCGTGATGGAAAGGGCCAGCTTTAATGAAGCTGCCTCACTTGCAAAGGTTAAGGGATGGCCGCTTACTATGCATGATAAACTGACCGGAAGGTTTTCGTTGCTGGTTGGCGTTGATAAGTACAACGGACTGCCCATTTATCTTTCTACTGAAAATAATATTATTTCTGCAGCTACCATCGGTACCAATAAGTTATGGTCGGGGGGAACAAGCGGGTTAAATCTATCTGGATCAGATAACAGCGTTTCGGGCAAACTTGCCATATGGGACGGCGGAAATATTCGTGCTACACACGTGGAGTTTTCCAACGCCCCGAACCGCATTCTTCAAAAAGATGCAGGATCGTTAAATGATCACGCTACCCACGTTGGGGGAACACTCATCGCTGCTGGTATCAATCCTCTCGCTAAAGGAATGGCCTATGGGCTGAAACAGCTTATTGCCTATAATTTCGACAACCACATGTCGGAAATAGCTAACGAAGCCGGATCGGGTTTATTGATTTCGAATCACTCATACGGACAAAATGCTGGATGGATTTATAACAGTGGTCAGAGTCGCTGGGAGTTTTACGGAGAACCTGATTCGAATGAAGATTATAAATTCGGCTACTATTCCAGTGATGCACAACTCTGGGATTCTATCGCATACAATGCACCCTATTACCTGATTGTAAAATCTGCCGGTAACAGCAGAAACCAAAACGGTCCGGCTGTGGGTCAACCTTATTTTCGTTATAATGGTCAGGGACAAATGGCTGCCGCGGGAAACCGACCGTCGGGCATCAGTTCAAATGATGGATACGATATTATCTCTACCTACGGAACATCAAAAAATATTCTTACGGTAGGTGCAATTCAGCCTTTGACATCCGGATATAATTCCCCCTCGGATGTAATATTATCGGATTTCAGTAGCTGGGGCCCGACTGACGACGGCAGAATTAAGCCTGATGTGGTAGCCAACGGAGTAGGCGTACTTTCCACAGACGATGATGATAATACTGCATACGCAACATTAAGCGGAACTTCAATGGCTTCTCCAAGTGTAGCGGGTTCACTGCTGTTGTTACAGGAATATTACGCAAGGCTGCATAGCGGAAATTTCATGAGATCAGCTACTCTGAAAGGATTAGTGATACATACTGCTGACGAAGCCGGACCTGCACCGGGGCCCGATTATAAACATGGATGGGGAGTTGTGAACATGGAAAAAGCAGCCGCTGTAATTACGTCGAATAATACAGATAAACGAATTCTCGAAAACACGCTGAATAACGGTGAAACCTATACGCTTAATGTAGTTGCTTCCGGAAAGGGGCCGCTCGTTGTTACTATTTGCTGGACAGACCCAAAAGGCGATGTGATAACGACTAATCGCCTGAATAATACTACACCGAAACTGGTTCATGATCTGGACTTAAGGGTGAAAGAAGGAGCAACAACACATATGCCCTGGAGACTTTCTCCCGGAGTTCCCTCGGCTGCTGCAACAAAGGGTGATAACAACCTGGACAACGTTGAAAAAATTGAGATTCCTAATCCTGTTCCCGGCGTCACTTATACCATTGAAGTCAGCCACAAAGGAACCCTCGCAAGAGGTCAGCAGGCTTATTCTTTAATCATCAGCGGCGTAGGCGGAGGAACCTATTGCACTTCAGCCGCTACCGACAATAGTGGTTCTATAATTGAACAGGTCACATTTGCGGGAATTAACAACACTATCTCCGGCAATAACTGTTCTGTATACAGAAACTTTACTGCAACTACAGGTGTTGAAGGAAGTATTCAGTCGCTTGGCTCCTATCCCATTTCTGTAAAACTCAATACCTGCTCGGGTCTGCCAACCGCCAAGATGCTGAAAGTGTATATAGATTTTAACAACGACGGCGACTTCGATGATGCGGGCGAACAGGTTGCCGCAAGCGGGGTGATTTCAGACAACGGAACGTATAACGGAACTATCAATATTCCTGCAGGTTTAGTAGTTGGCAACTCAACCATCATGCGGATAGTAATGCAGGAAACATCTGACATTAATGATATTAATCCGTGCGGAAACTACTCCAGAGGAGAAACCCACGACTATCGGTTAATTATAGCCGCACCTTCGAATGATATGGCGATGATTGAAATTATTTCACCGACCGATAATAGCTGTGCGAATCCCGAACAGCTCATCACCGTTCGATTAAAAAACCTTGGAAGTGTTGCCCAGACTGATGTACCACTGAAATTCAGGGTACTCAAGGGAGCTACAGAAATATTGAATAAGGATACTATTTATCCCGGTACGATCGCTGTAAATGCCGAAAAGACATTTACACTGCCTTCCACATTCCTGACAGAACCGGGTAACAGCTATACTATTGAGGCAACAGTAAATGTTGCGGGCGACCAGAAGGCCAGCAACAATACAATTACTGCTACTATAACTACTGCGGGTGCGGGAGCTGCTCCAACAGGGACGGCAATTTCCTGCGGTGGCCAGGTGATACTCACTTCCAATGAAACTGAAGGATCGGTCTTCTGGTATGACCAACCTGTCGGAGGAAATCTGTTAGGATCCGGTAACAATGTGAGCAGACCTTCAATCCCATCCAATATTTATTATATCGGAAAGAATGATTACCGCGCTAAGGTAGGTCCGGCTGACAAATCAACCCTTGGAAATGGAAGCTATGTTTCAACCGGAGGAAATGTAAGTGTAATTCGTTTTTCCAATTCCGTTCCAGTTGTTATTGAAAAGGCGCGTTTGTTTGTTGGAGATGCCGGAAGAGTGGAAATTATCGTAGCCAATATCGCAAATTTCAACCCCGAATCTAGTTTTACCTATACTCCGTTAGCGAGCACAATAATTGATGTTTACAAAACCCGTACAAATACGTCGTCGAATGATCCGAACGACAAGGGTGCGATATTTGAACTTAATCTACCCGTAACACAAACGGGTGAACATTTTCTGATTATACGTATGCTCGATGGCGCTACGTTGTTCCGGAATAACGGTGTTACAGGTAATCCTTATCCGTTCGGCAATAACCTGTTCTCTATCACGGGTAATCACAACTACACAGCTGCGAATCCGCAATTATTTCAGAGTTTCTATTTTTACCTCTACGATATTCAAGTGAAATTAGCAGGTACTTGTCCGACTAACAGGGCTGCTATCACCGGCACTGCGCCGGTTGCACCGGTGATTACTCAGAATGGTAATGTGCTGACCAGTAATATTTCCACCAATATTCAATGGTACAGAAACGGGGTAGCTATTCCGAATGCATTCAGTGCATCTTATACAGCTACGGAATCCGGAACATATAAGGCAGTAATTCAGAATTGTCCGACTGCAGGATCCAACGAAATAGTAATTACCATTACCGCACTGATTGACCTGGATGCTGTTCAGGATGGTGGCGTTATCGTATCTCCTAACCCTAACAATGGGAATTTTGAACTTGCGTTTGAAACTAGAAAGACGGGAAATCTGAGCATCAATATTTTTAATAATCTTGGTCAGAGCATTTATCAGGAGAGCAGATCTAATTTCACTGGACTGTATCAGAAGGATCTCAAACTGGCTGTTCAGAGCGGTGTGTATATGCTGCAGATTAAACATGGAAATAAGATCTATTCGCAGAAACTGATTATTAATCGCTGATGACCGGAGAGACATTCTTCACCTGCAAAATTTCTCCAAATGGCTGAACCATGGCGGGAAGGAAAAATTATTCGTATTGAAGAAGTAAATTCCAATACTCGAAGATTCTGGATAGAAGTTCCCGAATTGGAAAAATTTGTTTTCAAGCCCGGCCAGTTTGTAACACTCGACCTTCCTATTCACGAACAGAAAAACAAAAGATGGAGAAGTTATTCTATTGCTTCCCGGCCTGACGACACTAACGTATTTGAACTGGTGATTGTTTTACTTGAGGGAGGATTGGGAACAACCTATTTATTCAATGAAGTTTCAGTGGGCAGCAGTTTGCTGTTGCGCGGACCGCAGGGAATATTCGTTCTTCCGGATGAGATAGAAAAAGACCTTTTTTTAATTTGTACAGGAACCGGTATAGCACCATTCCGATCTATGGTACAACATGTCTATTACCACAATATCCCGCATAAATCGATTTACTTAATATTTGGTTGTCGCACACTCGGTGACTGTTTATATGGACAGGAGATGCGGGAGTTAGAGCAAAAATTGGCGGACTTCTGGTATATACCAACTTTTTCGAGGGAAGACCGTTCACAGGAATTCATCCGGAAAGGTTATGTACATACTGTATATGAAGAAATTATTCGCAACAATCGACCAGATGCCGATTTTTATTTATGCGGCTGGAAGAATATGATTGATGAAGCAAAAGCCCGGCTGCTGAATCTGGGCTTCGACCGAAAGTCGATTCATTTTGAGCTGTACGGGTAATGTACATTTCCCTCAGGCAATGACACCACGGGAGTTGTCTTTTTTTCCTTTTTCAGCTCAGCAATATTTTGTTGTAAGCCAAGTATTTCCGAGTGGCTGGTTACCATTTCCTGCTCCAGTTCAAGCACCCGTCTTTTTAGCTTCTTCAGCTGACTTCTCCGGATCATAAACCCTGCAAATGCGGCGAGAGTCATCAAAAACGCAAAAAGAAATATATTGATATAAATAGACAGCGAACTTACCACGCGAAAATATTTTGTATTTGTTGTTTTGAATCAGGATTAGCAGCCCTTCTGCAATCCAGTGAACTAACAAAGAAGTGGTTTTTCAGGACCAGGTATAAAAACCTGAATGGGTAGAACGCAAAGTTACATTATTTCTTTTTGAATGATATTTTTTATCTCACTCAGGTGTACTCTTTTTTGTTCCATGGTATCGCGATAGCGGATCGTAACGGTATGATCATCTTTGGTTTGATGATCAACGGTAACACAGAAAGGAGTACCAATTGCATCCTGACGTCTGTATCGTTTACCGATTGCATCTTTTTCTTCATAGAAACAACGGAAATGAGGTTTGCACTCATCCATAAGTTGGCGTGCGATTTCTGGAAGTCCGTCTTTCTTTACCAGGGGAAGAATCGCCAGTTTAACCGGAGCCAGTTTAGTTGGCAGTTTCAAAACCACTCTTTCATCTT
>DATCKB010000485.1:0-4020 GCA_036562505.1 Parasegetibacter sp.
GAATCGGAGAAAACGAAGGGGTGAATATCATGGTTACCGCCCTGTTGAAGGAACTGGGGGTTAAACGGTTGATTTGCCGGGTGACATCGCCCTTGCAGAAAACAGTGCTTGAAGCTATGAACATAGAGGAATTTGCAAATCCTGAAGAAGATTCTGCTGAACGTCTTGCCTATAAACTGGACCTGAAAGGGGTAGTGGATGCTTTTAAAATTTCTGATAAATACCAGCTGCTGGAAGCGGAGGTTCCCGGCAAATTTATTTCCCGGAAAGTGAGCGAAATCAACTGGACAGAGAAATACCGGGTTCAGTTGGTGACGATAATTCGCAAAAGTGAAGAGAAAAATATCTTCGGTTTGTTGAAATCTTCCAGCCGGGTATTAGGAGTAGTACAGCCCGACACTACATTACGAAAAGGAGATGTGCTGCTTTTGTTCGGTGATATCAGTGATCTGGAACGGTTCCTCGAAGTTTAGCAGTCCGGTGAATGCTGATATACCATTGCCAGTCAAGTTACCTGTAAATTAATGCCTTTACAACTACCACAGGCCACAGATTAGTATTCAATCTGCTAATCCTTTCTCAGCGATTTGTAAATCCGGATAGCCGACATCAGCACGAGTAACAAGGCTAGTAAACCACCTAATCCCCACAGCAGGCTGATATTCGATTTTACTACTACCAGCATAACTATCGCAACCAGCAACAGAGTAGGGACTTCATTCCAGAACCTTAATTGCTGAGAAGAGTATTTAAATATTCCATTGCGTTGCTGACGATAGAGGCTGTGTAATGTAAAATGGTAGGCATACAGGAGAATTACCAGAATCAATTTGATTAGCAGCCATTGACCCGACGGTTCAAACAGAATGAGGTGCCAGTTTGCCGCAAAAAGTGTGGAGAGTCCGAATATGAGTGTTAAAACAGCAGATGGCCACGTAATGCCGAACCATAATCTCCTTATCATTATTCCGAACTGGTTTTGCAGAATCTCTTTCTCCGGGGAAGGTTTGCTGTTTGCTTCAGTGTTATAAATAAACAAACGAACAATATAGAACATACCCGCAAACCAGGTTACAATGAATATAATATGCAGAGCTTTCAGATAAAGGTTTGCCATCAGACGGTAATTAAGATTTGAACATAATCAGGTTGCGGTTTATCCGGGCTTTGGGGTAGAAGATTTCCGACCTCCAAGTTCGAGCAGGTGCTGGTGCAGTGCAAGTACCTGGGGAATAATCAGTTGCTGATCGTTGTTTGTTATAACGGCATCACATAAGCGCATTTTAATTTCTTCGTTTATCTGGCGATCCATCCGCTTTTTTACTTCTTCTGCAGTAATATTATCCCGCTTGATCACTCTGTTAATCCGGATGGCTCTAGGACTGAACACACCGATGATAAAATCATATTGCGACTGGGTGCCGCTTTCAAAAATAAGGGCTGCTTCCTTAATAGAGTAGGGGGCTTTTTGTTTTTCCATCCACCTGGCAGCGTCATTTATAGTTGCCGGATGAACTACAGCATTTAATGCTTCGAGTTTGGCGGGCTGGTTGAAGGCTATACCGGAGATATATGAACGGTTGAGCTTACCATCTTTGTATGCCGGTTCTCCGAAGATGGAAATAATTTGACGGATCAGTTCCGGATCGTTTTCCATCAGATGCTTCGCTGCAGTATCTGCGTAGTATACAGGAATACCGAGAACCTCAAAAATCTTTGATACGGTGGTTTTACCACTCCCGATACCTCCGGTAATTCCTACTCGAAGCATATTAAAACATTTGAGAGAAAGAATTGCTGATTAATTATGTTACAAAACCGGCACTGGGCCGGTCTTTCGATAAATTAATCAGCAATTGAATTATTTTGTTGCAGCCTGTGCAGCCTTATTCAACTGATTTGACCATTCCATGGAAACTGCAGATTTTTCAATGCGCAGGTAGCTTCCCGGATTTACTTCCAGCTGGATGGTACCATCTTCATTTACCTTTGCTACTACACCATGGATACCGGCGATGGTAACGATTTTATCCCCCTTCTGAAGGTTTTCAATAAACTTCTTTTGTTCTTTTGCTTTTTTAGCCTGGGGACGAATCATGAAAAGCCAGAAAACCAGGATCATCAATCCCAGAAATACAAACTGAAATCCGCCTCCACCCTGTGCGGGCTGAGATGATAATAGAACCAATTGTGTCATTGTGAACATTTATGAATGATTAAAAGTTTAGATACTGTATTGTTGATTTATTATTTCATGCGTACAACCTCACCTACGAATAAGAGCTCATGCACGGGCCTGTCTTTTGTGTTGGTGTAAACGGTGATATTTTTATGTATTGCACCAACGCGCCCGTTGCTGTCGAATACACCACGGATTTCTCCTTCCTGACCGGGCGGTACAGGCTTCTCAGGTTTTTCCACCACAGTACATCCACACCCTGGCACAACAGATGATATAACGAGTGGTTTATCACCAGTGTTTTTAAATCTGAAGCTTAGCACCAGCTGCTGCCCTTCCAGAATTCTGCCCACATTTTTTATGGAATCAATCCATTGAATAGTAGTGAGGCTGGAATTGTCAGCGTTGGTTCTCTTTAATTCCTGCGTATTCTTATCGTTATTATCATTTGTATTACCTGAATTGTTGCAGGCAGTCAGGAACAGCGCACCTAATAAAAAGAGATGCGCAATACCCGGAAATATGATTAGTCTTTTTGTCATGTGGGAGTTCGCTTTTTGCATGTTTATTTCCGTCACTTTAATTCAAATGTATCAAAGTTAAGGAAACTCCGACTTTACCCTTGCCGGAAATTAATTTTATGCAGTTTCTTCTGGCTATCCAGTTCTTTATGGATGTTGTCCAGAATGCCATTGATAAACTGACCACTCTGAGGAGTGCTGTAATCCTTCGCCAGATCAATATATTCGTTAATGGTCACTTTGGGAGGGATAGTTTCGAAATAGAGAAATTCGCAGATTCCCATTTGAATCAGAATCAGGTCAAGGACCGCAATTCTGTCTGCATCCCAGTTCTTCAATTTGGGTTTAATCAGGTTTAATGTGTGGTCTTTCTTCCCGATTACGGTTCGGAGAAGATCCATTGCGAAGCTGTATTTTTCCTGACTGATGAATTCATTAAAATTAAAACCAGCCGGTTTTTGAAGAAAATTATTCACCAGCAGGAGTATCATTTCAGCATCATCGTCCCAGTTTGGAAACTGTTCTTCAATATGGCTGACAAAAGCTCCATTCGGAAGCATCAGATGGGTGAAAATGAATTCCAGAATGGCTTTTTCTTCTTTCTTCTCGCGCGACGGAGTGGCGATGTATTGCCCGTACTCCGGAGTGTCGAGGAGACTATAAAATATCTTTTTTACAAAATCTGATGTACCTTCAATCAGATGAGGTTTTTGCTTTTCAACGGCAGATTTGAACGATTCGTCCTCTAATATTTTCCAGAGTATTTCGTTTCCGGCGAGTTTGGTATTAATATTCAGATCTTCGGCAGTGGTCAGATGTTTGGAAGCTCTTTTGAGAGAATAGGTCTCCACGTATCGGGCAACTTCTGTAAGGAAATAGACCATATAAACTAAAAGATCTCCGGACCGGTCTAAATGCTTCTGTAGTATTTTTCGGGGTTCTTCCGGTTTAACTTCATTTTCCAGGGTTTCGATAGTATACAAAGTCTGCATCACTTTAACCCGGATATTTCTTCTGCTGATCATTCCAATGAACTTGTTTTAGGCCTGCAAAGCTAGCGATAATAAATGGAAAAACAGGCTCTCGGTCCACCTGATTTGTCAGGTTGCCGGAGGGCTCTTTCGGGGGATGCTGTAAAATTGACACTTGTTTAACAGTCGGTATGCGGCCTGTTCGGCTAAAAACTGCAAAAATGACCCAGCTTTCGCTTTGGTATGAAATTAGTTCATGGTGTATCGCCTTTAAGGCGATACATTCGTAATTATTATAAAAAATCATACAATCATGGCTAAAAAGTTAAACATTACACCTTTACATGAC
>DATCKB010000489.1:0-1564 GCA_036562505.1 Parasegetibacter sp.
GGCTTTGAACAGGCTGAAATTGAAACAGAAAATGAAACCTAAAATTAATGTTATGAAAAAATATTTTCTGGCCGGACTATTCGCAGTCATTCTTATTTCCAGTGGTTATGCGCAATCAAGGAGTCTCGCGGATACACTTAAACAACTAGATAGCCTCTTTATTCACTGGAATACATCAACCCCCGGAGGTTCGTTATCTATAAGCCGCGGAGGCAAAATCATTTATCATAAAACAGGTGGTATGGCGGATCTCGAGCATCACATCGCCATTTCAGACGAAACCTTGTTCGAAGCCGGGTCGGTTTCAAAACAGTTTACGGCTACCGCAATTCTGATGCTTGCGGAAGAAGGTAAACTTTCCCTGGACGACGATGTGAGAAAATATATTCCGCAACTTCCTGATTATGGAAGCAAAATTACCATCAAGCATCTGCTTTGGCATACAAGCGGACTAAAAGACTGGGGAAGTGTAGCCGTGATAGGCGGCTGGCCCCGTACCACAAGAGCATATACTCAGGACCATGCGCGCGAAATCATCTATCGTCAGAAGACACTTAACTTTCCGCCGGGCACTGAATATTCCTATAGTAACTCCAACTACACCCTGCTGACCACATTGGTCGAAATAATCAGCGGTGAATCATTTGCCAGCTTTACCAAAAAGCGGATACTTGACCCAGTAGGTATGAAGCGTTCGCAATGGAGAGACGATTTCCGGAAAATTGTTCCGAACCGCTCTGTCGCTTATGAAAAAGAAAGAGGGGAATACAAACAGAATATGCCGTTCGAATATACGCACGGACACTCAGCATTACTAACTACAACGCAGGAACTTCTCACCTGGCTGCAATACTGGTCGACCGGAAAATTTGGTGAGAGCTTATTAAAACTTCGCGAAACTCAGGGTATAACAAACGACGGAAAGACCATCGACTATGCCCTTGGTGCAGTTCGCATTACAAAAGTTAACGGCTATCGTGAAGTTTCTCATAGTGGTGCCACCGCGGGATACAGAGCATGGCTGGCTTATTATCCCGAAAAAGATCTTTCGGTAGCTTACCTGAGCAACGACGGAAGTACTACACCCACTTCTGCAATGGGAAAAAAAGTAGCTGAAATCTTCCTGGGCAAAGAAATTGCAACAAATACGAAAGACCCTGATCCGAAACCACAACCCTTTGTTCCGGAGTCTGCAACCCTGAAATCATATGAAGGGAAATATTTCAGCGAAGAAGCTGACGCATATTTCACTGTTCAGGTTAAAGGAAATTCACTCACATTATTCAGAAATCCGGCAACTACTCTTAACCTGACCGCTGTGGAAGCAGATAAGTTCACAACCGTAAATGGAATACAGGTTGAATTCAAACGGTCCAAAAACAAGGTTACCGGATTCACAGTTTCTGTTGAGCGCGCACGAAATATCGTTTTTAATAAATTATAAATCATCACAGCAACAATATAAGCTAAATGGAGAATGCAATCATATTGACAAATGGATTGTTAGCCGAGTCTCAGGCAAAAACTGCACATGGATTGATCCGGGCAAGCGACCGTTTTAATA
>DATCKB010000503.1:0-6101 GCA_036562505.1 Parasegetibacter sp.
ATATATAAGTGCCGTAAAACCCATCCATCGCCTGCGTGGGTGGGTAGTTCACAAAATCTGAAATAGTATGAATGATATTTACCAGTTGTGCGACGAAATTTTTACCTGGCAAAGTGAAGTCTTTGGCTCTGGGCAGAAACGGGTGCTGCCCACTTTAAGACATCTCAGTAAAGAGATAACTACGGAGATTATCGAACCGATGGGGGCGGGTAAGATCCCTGAAAATCTGCCGGAAGAATACGCGGATTGTTTCATCTTGTTGATTAACGCACTTTATAATTCCGGGTATACTTTTAAGGATCTTGAATTGTTTGTCCGGAGAAAGTTTGCAATCAATAAGGCAAGGAAATGGTCCAAACCGAATGAAGAAGGAATTATTGAGCATGTGAGGGAAGAGGATGGTACGGCATAAGAAACCACGGTTTATACCGTGGTTCCCCTTTCTTCCCCCTACTTAGTTTTCGCTGAAGTACTCTTTAAGCCCGTATATCGCGGGACTTTTTTCAACTTTCTTTTTAATCAACTTCTCACTGTCAACCAACCTGGAGAGGTAGCTGTCAACAGCAGTTCTTTTTGAGGGATGAAGACTTGGTTCAAGCTTGAGCATTGTTTTCCAGATTTCACCGGCTTTTAAGGGTTTACCGGCCTTTTCAATAATACACAGGATTTTTTCCTGCCAAGTCATATCAGTCCTGTACCCGTACGCGGCTCTACTTAGAAATGGGGTAGTCTGTATAGCTTGCCCAGCCTCCACGATTGCTTCCCGAAGTCTCTTGATGTTTGAATTCAGACTATCCCTGTCGTTCATCAGAGATATTATTTTAGCTTCTATTTCTGCTTTATCTGACTCCAGGCTCTGCAATATTTTTTCCAGGCTGGAGGGTGGTAAAGATTCAAATTGGAGTTGCTGGTTCATTTTTCTGGTTTTATTTGTTTATTCTTTTTAATGTTGCCCTAATCATATTATTTACTACTATGAGCAAGCAGTTGGTAGATTTCTTTAGGAGCCGACGCGTTTTTGTCTCAGGGCACAACAAAGGTAAGAAATAAAATCACATTTTTACAAGGGTAGTAAAAATAAGGGTTAATTTTTACACTTCCTTCACGTATCCGGTTTCCCGTAGTGGCGGAAATAAAAACCCCGGGAAGTGAACCCGGGGTATTAAGAGGCATTTCTGCTGCAGGGGCGAGGTTCGAACTCGCGACTAACAGGTTATGAGCCTGTTCTGCTACCACTGCATCACCTTGCTGTCTTAATAATATACATAAAATTTCTGATATTAACAAATGACATTATACTTTTCTAGAATTTTCTTACAGATTTCCTTTGTGTCTGGCATAAAGTTCTCTCCCATCATCCATTTTACATAATTCAGGTTGTCTTTGGCTTTGGCGCCTTTACACTTCTTACCGAAGTTGATTACATAGTCACCGTCTTTGTCGATAGTAAAACAGCCGGAAAGGTCTGCCCTTGGGATGTCATAATTACAATACAGTGCCAGCTGTTCACGGCTCATTCCCGAAAGTTCCGGGTACTGCTGCAACTGGGCTTTGAATATTTCGATAGTAGCGTCCCGGTCAGATTGTGCGCCGTGAGCATTTTCATGATCTCGGCTCAGATAAAATTTTACGGCTGCGGACAAAGTCCGGTCTTCCTTCCGCTTGTAAATACTACAAACGTCGATGAAGTGTACCTTAGACACATCCCATGTGTAGCCTGCTCTCAGGAGCTCGTTGTACAACAGGGGCACGTCGTAGAAGTTGGAGTTATAACCAGCCACATCTGCACCTTCCAGAATTCCCCCGATTTTTTCGATTACGTCCTTCAGATGAGGTTCATTCTTAACCATTTCATCTGAAATTCCGTGTACTGCTGTGGCCTCTGGCGGAATTGGAATACCTGGATTAACTCTTGACGTAAATTCCGCAATGGCCTGAAAATGATGGTCTACTTTTTTCAAAGAGATTTCTACAATCCTGTCTTCTTTTACATTCTTGCCGGTTGTTTCCAGGTCAAAAAACACCAGCGGTTTAATCATATTATTTTCCATACACCAAAGGTAGTAAAAAGAGGGAGATACTATTCTGAAAAAATAGTAAAAATTAAAAGCCTTATGAATAATTCATACAAAAACCACCTGATTACAGGGGGTGCGATTGGCTCCGGAGGTTTTCTTGCGAAACTGATTGGGGTGGACGAAAAAGCACTTCTTGATCTCGCTCACCAGCAATATGTTGCGAGCAAGGAAAAGAGGAGTCGAAAATAAAAATCCCAGGCTCAACACCTGGGACCATTTATTTCAACACATCTTCTTGGGTGTACTTTTTAAGAATGCCCTGATGCTCGTAAAAGTTCCCCAGGTGTTCACAGCTTTCCAGCAGCATGTGCCGGAGACACAGTTGAACTGAGGGGTCGTTCTCCCCCTTAAACACGAATGACCCGTCTTCAAACATTACCCTACCTACGACTGTGTGGAACTTGAGGATGTCATCTTCAAAAACTTCTTTTCCCTGTACCATGCATCCGCTGTAAGGCATGATGACAATATTCTGGATCCTTTCTTCCAGGGGGGTGTTCAGGAATCTTTTACTGTCGAGGTACTCCAGTATTATCGGGAAAATACCTTTTTTGTCCAGCAGGTCAAAAACCCCGATTGTTTTTCTAGCTCTCAGATCGTAGAGCTTATACTTGTGTTCTTTAAACTTTCTGCGCATAATTTTCACTTACGTCTTTTCGTTTGTATTGTTTAGGTTCGTCCCACCTAGGGGTATCTGTTTTCACCTGTTCAGACAGGAAACACAGTAACTCCCGTAAGGTCTTTTCCGGCGTCCATTCGCCGTTGTCGTATTTAGTGAGAATTTCATCTAGTTTGTTATGTGGCATTGTCTAAATTTTTCGTTCAACCATTAGATTATTCAGGAATTCTGCTATGGCTGTCAGGCAATCTGTATCGAAAACGATGTTGTCGAATGGCCTGAAGACGTATTTTCTTAATCCTCCGTGCCAGTGAATTAGCCCGAGTTCAGCTCCGTTCACTTTGTTTTTAATAATATACAGATCCGTTTTCCTTCCTGCCGAACGTTCTTCTTTTACAAACTCTACATATTTACTCATCTTGGCGCAATATTTCTTTCAGATTTAGGATCGTCCCTTTCTTTTTACCGTTTACGTTCTTAATCCCAGTCTTCTTCAATTGGTTGATGAAGAATTTTAAAGTATTCCTGGTCGGGGTTTTCAAGCATAGGCTCCAGTTCTGTAAGTTTTACACCGGAGATTGTTTCTGAGTGGTGTATGGCGTTCGGCCATTGTGCCGGCGGGATATTTTTATATTTACCGTTACCCCTTATGGTCACTGTCACATCTTCCAGTTTCCCGCTTTCAGGCTCGTGGTAGGATACGATGTAGTAGCCTTTATCGTCCAGCCAGTAGCCAATAACGGGAGGTCTGGTTTCTATTGCTCTTTTAATCACCTCCGGGCGACCCTGGAACCAGTCAGTCTTCATGAGATCGTTAAGTGCGTCCTGCCTCGACGGGTTCAGGTTTAGTCTTCCCACGCTATAAATTCTTTTCCTTTTTATACCTGTTTATGTAATCAATATAGCTATCTGCTGTCGGGAACGCATTCTTGTCAGAATGCTTACCTGCTATATATGCCCGACGAAACTGTCTGTTCAACTCAGTAATGATGTCTTCCTTTTTCATTTTCTTTGACAATATTTCCTCGGCTATCTGACGAGGCGATTTCAGAATTTCCTCTTGCTCCATACTCTCAGCTGTTTTTACTTGGTTAGGATTTATCAGATCATTTTCGGATTGGAAGTGCTCAGGGTACTTTTCTTTGGCTTCCCTGTACCTGGTACTAAAATCATCGTCTGCATAAACATCAAGGTGCGGTACCAGTTTGTCCATTCTTTTAACCCATTCTACTTCCTCGGGGATTTTGGTCGTTTCGTTCATCGTCACCTCCTCCTTCTATTTTGTTTTATCAATATCCAGAACTGTTATTGCTCAGTAATCCCTGCTATTTGTTATACTCGTACAGAACCCATTCCATAGAAGATTCATGGAACTCGAAATTTTTAGTAGAATTCACAGAACACTTATCCCGTCTTTCTGATGGGGGTGTATTTCGGGATTTTTGGCAGATCACAGAAGATCCCACATTCATGATTCAGATTTTTCATGGAGCGGCCCTTTGCGTTCGGGTCCAGTTCATCGAGAAATATCCTCTTCCCTTTCACGCGCACAAGCCGGCAACCGATTTCCCTGGACAACCTGGCCCGAGCTTCAAACACTTCGGGGTGCATTCGTCTCACATGATTCCAATATGTCGGTGAAGTCGCTTTCACGCACCCAATACAGTTTGCATTGGGGTAGCCCAGTCGATACATCCGGGGAATTTCGATACCGACATTTTTTAAGATACCAAAGCAGTCTGCCTTGGTGATCCCGGCCTCAATTAAGATGGGTAATACATTTTCCCGCTCAAACTTGGTGAAGCGATCATAGCGATGCTTTTCATCGGCAGTGAAACCAAGGACATGCCAGTTGATTTTTACTCTGCACTCATACTGATACCTGGCTTCCTTTTTAAGCTCTCCTGTACAAGGAGCGCCGTCCCTTCCTGACATGAATCTTCTGTCTCTCCAAACCTCTTCCGCAGAACATGAAGGATATGCTATGTTCGTGGCTGATTCTACTTTGATGCCGAGCCAATTCTCAACATCTGTTAAGAACCGTTTGTTATCTTCATCTTCTTCTTTGATAGGGGAGTTTACTACCCGGATTTTGCACCGGTTGCCGTATTTCTCAATGGTCTTCATAGTCGCCACTGCACTTGCAGCACCACAGGAGAACCAAACAACAATTACATCTCCGTCCTTTACTTCAAATTCATTGATCGTTTTCATCGTACTTCTCAATAATTTCTTTTACTTTTCCCCAGAATTCGCGCCTTTCCTTGCTCCAGAGCGTGTGGATTGTGTGAGGATGTTCGTCGATGAGTTGATTTACTACGAAAAGTGCCAGGCTTTTGCCCTGGTCGGGGGACGTTTTCCACTGGTTACTGGCGAAATCGTTCACCGTAGTTTGGATTTGAGCCAGGATTTGCTTTGCTTTTAAGCTGGGTGACATTATCATTTTAATCAGTTTTGAACCATTAAAAGGTTTTTCTGTCTACATTACAAGGATTTCACCTGTTTAAATTTTTCCAGGCATTCCTGCTTCTTCATAGATTCTTTAGGGGTATGGGTATCGCCAGGGTTGCAGATATACCACAACTTGTTCCACATGCTCAAGATAATCGACTTTAGCCGGTCTATCTCGTTCAAATAATCTGCGAACCTATCCCCCATGAATTCATTATACAGTTCGAGGGTACTCCTGTAGATCAGGGAATCATTTTCAATCCCTACCCACCAGTCTCTTTCTTTGCCGTAATGCTTAAAGCAGTGGCTCAGGAAGTCCACTACCAGTTGGGGGTCGAGGGATGAGGAGGGGGTTGGGTCGGGGCGGGTATTGCCTGCATCCAGCCAGTATAGTTTATTTGCTTTGCACCGGCGTAGAAGGAATGCCTGGCCGTTTTCACCAAGGATAGCGTAGGGGGTTGAGAAGTCTTTTGTCTGGAAATAGATGAAGTAGTCGTACTTGCGGAGGAATCCGGGAACTACGGTGGAGGAGCCTTCCCATTTAACGATGCAGGGGACGGTTTCTCCGGCGGCTACCTTATCGTACAACCTGTCATAGTCGGCATTATTCCACTTCATACTCTCCGGCTTGCCATAGTACTCACACCCATTCAGCCAAACAATCCGCTTCTGTCGGCAGAGAATTTCAAACGGCTCTTGTTTATACTCCGTCTTGAAACCCGGCAAGGACTGCTCCCCGAGATGGAAACACACGAAGGTTTTATCCCCCATAGTGTAGGCAGAAAGGAACCCGGGCCTTAATTGACCCCCGTAGTAGATGAGGGCGGGGACTTTATCCCCCCGGGTGCGGAGGGGGGAGAGATTTTTGTAGGAGGATTTTCCCCAAAACATAGGTGATTATTACAACTTTTTACTACGCAAATGTAAGATTTTTAGGGGAGTTTGTATGTGAG
>DATCKB010000497.1:0-2742 GCA_036562505.1 Parasegetibacter sp.
GTCTAATGCAACGATATCTACACCTACATTTACCAGTGCAGCTGCACGGTCAAGTAAGTCTTTGGTTATACCGAGCGCGCCTCCCACCAGCAAGCGACCGTAGCTGTCTTTCGCAGCATTCGGGTAATTGCTCAGCTGCATGATATCGCGATAGGTGATCAACCCAATTAATTTCCCGCTCTTATTTACCACCGGAAGCTTTTCAATTTTGTATTGCTTCAGAATTTTTTCAGCCTTTTTCAGGTTGGTACCTTCAGGAGCGGTAATCAGGTTCTCACTGGTCATCACTTCCTTCACCTTCAGTTTGTTATCTCTTTCAAACCGAAGGTCGCGGTTGGTCAGAATGCCAACCAGTTTGTTTGATTTATCTACAATGGGAATACCGCCAATTTTGTTGTCTCTCATCAGTTTTAACGCATCTGCGATAGTTGCATCGTCGTAAAGCGTAACCGGGTCCATAATCATTCCGCTCTCACTTCTTTTTACCTTCCGCACCTGATCGGCCTGTTCTTCGATCGACATGTTTTTGTGAAGTATACCGATACCGCCTTCACGCGCCAGCGCAATGGCCAGGTTGGATTCGGTCACGGTATCCATAGCCGCCGATAAAATCGGGATATTTAGTTTGATATCTCTGGTGAGGTGCGAACTGATATTCACTTCGCCCGGAAGCACCTGACTATAGGCTGGCATAAGCAGCACATCGTCAAATGTTAAACCTTCACCGAAAATTCTTGAATGGGAATCTTTTTTTGAGGAGTTGTTTATTCTTGCCATGTGCAAAGGTAAAATAATATTCAAAAACAAAAAAAATCACTCTGCCGGCCTTAACGATTTGATAGTATATTATACTTTCTCATATATCTTTCCCGGAAGACACCGAACCAGTCCTTTTAGTTCGAGGCTGAGCAGCACTCTTGCAGCGGAACTTTGACTCAGTCCGCTTTGCAGGTATATCTGATCAACAGATGAGGTTTCATTTTTTTCCAGCAGATTGATGACCTTCATCTCTTCGTCTGTAAGGTCAGGAAAAAGTGCTCTTTGCGGGGTTTCTGAGCCGGGTTGTACCGCCTTTGTTTCCCAACCGAGGAACCCGAGGATATCAGCGGGGGATTGTACCAGCAAAGCTTTGTTTGACTTGATCAACAGGTTGCAGCCCTGACTTTGGGCATCGGTAGTGCGACCGGGAAAGGCAAAAACATCCCGGTTATAACCTATGGCGAGATCAGCAGTTATCATACTTCCTCCTTTGATTCCCGTTTCCACCACAACCAGTCCATCGCAAATTCCGGCAACGATTCTGTTCCGACTGGGGAAATGGTGCTTATCAGCTTTCACACCCTTTCTGAATTCGGTGAGTAAGCCCCCTCCCGAAGCCTGCATTTTTCTGGCTATATCTTTATGTTCCGGCGGATATATACTGTCGAGTCCGTGAGCGAGAATTCCCACTGTGGGTACATTGTATTTCAGGCAGGCTCTGTGTGCAATCACATCAATTCCCAGTGCAAGTCCGCTTACCACAATAACATTATGGGCTGCAAGTTCTTCTATTAAGGATTCTGTGAGTTTTCTGCCATAGGCGCTGCTTTTTCTTGTGCCAATAACCCCGATGATTCTGGAGGAATTAAGATCTGCTTCACCTTTATAATAAAGGAGTGAAGGGGGATCGTAACAATGCAGGAGGCGCTGAGGGTAATTGGCATTGGTAATGAAAAGTGGCTTTATTTTATAGGTTTCTATAAAATGTATATCGTTTTCAAATTGTCTGAAGTTTTTGAAAGATTTAATTGCATTGGCTCGTGCCTTGCCTATTCCTTCAAGCTTTTCCAGTTCACTTCGTTTTGCCCGGAAAACAGACTCTGCATCACCGAAATGTTGTGCAAGTAATTTAGTCTGAACAGGACCGATTAATGGCACTTCAGTGATTGCCATTTCATAAAGTAGTTGATTCATACATAGCAAATAGTCTGCAAATTAGAACGACTACTTCGGAAAAAGCGACCGTTTTTTACTCCGGTGAAATCACTGTCAATTGCCTGTGATATAACGGATTAATAAAGAATCTGCTGGCACTAAAGAACAGTCATTTCAGTTCTTCTGTTTTGCGCTTTGCCTTCTTCTGTATTATTATCAGCAACAGGCAGGGTATCGCCATACCCTTTTGCCTCCAATCGCGCAGCCGCAATTCCTTTTGAAATCAGATAGTCAACAACAGCTTTTGCTCTGTTTTCCGACAATGTTTTGTTGCTCGCCGGATTTCCGGAGTTATCGGTGTGGCCACTGATCTGAACCCGCAGATCAGGATTTTCCTGAAGAAGGGCAACGAGTTTATCCAGTTCGACAGTAGATTCCGGCTTCAGATCGAACCTATTGGTTTCAAAGAAAATATTCTTCAGCACAATATTGGCGTTTGATTCCAGTGGCTGAAGCGGAATATCGATGATAAACGCGGAATCGTGTGAAACGTTAGTGAGGCGGAAAGTTTCGGAATGAAACAGGTAACCCTTACGGTTAACATTAAACGCAAAATCAATTCCTGTAGGAATTGTTATCAGATAATTTCCTTCTTCGTCGGTCTGAACCTTTGAGTTTACCCGGTTTAACCGAAGGTCAGTTAGTTCCAATCCTGATGGTAGTCCGGCGCCGGTTTTAGCATCGTAAACCTTCCCCTTGACCCATCTTGTGGGAACGGGCTTGATATCCTCGCGGAGTTCGAATGTATATAAATCCAGACCACCTCTC
>DATCKB010000005.1:0-6962 GCA_036562505.1 Parasegetibacter sp.
ATCTTCGGTTTACTTGGTCCGAATGGCGCGGGAAAATCTACCACACTTGAAATAATTGAAACTCTCAGGGAAAAAACTTCCGGAAAAGTTACTGTGAAAGGTTATGACTTAGATACAGAACCGGAAAAAATCAAACAGATAATCGGAGTTCAGCTTCAGGCATCTGGTTATTACCCGAATCTGACATTAACGGAACTGATCGACTTATTCAGTGGATTGTACAACAGGAAGGTGGAACCTGTAAAATTGCTCGGGTCTTTTGATTTAAAAGATAAGGCGAAAGCAAAATTTAAAGAACTCAGCGGCGGACAGAAACAACGATTTTCTATTGCCACAACATTGATTAATGAGCCATCGATAGTGTTTTTAGATGAGCCCACTACGGGTCTGGATCCGCAGGCCCGGAGAAATCTCTGGGACCTTATTCGCGATATCCGTTCAAAGGGAACTACAGTTATTCTGACTACTCACTATATGGATGAAGCTGAAGCGCTTTGTGACAGGGTTGCTATCATTGAATCAGGTAGAATCATCGCACTGAATTCACCGGATAAACTGATAGACGAGCTCGTTGCCAGTGGATTTGAACGTCCGAAACAGGTGAAAAAAGCCAGTCTGGAAGATGTTTTCATTCACCTGACCGGCAGACGTTTGGAAAATGATAACTAACAACCGTTAGTATTTCTTACCTTTATCAAAAATTTTCAGATGACGAACAGAGAAGTTTATATTGTATCTGCTGTCAGAACACCAATGGGAAGTTTTGGCGGTTCGTTGAAAGACATTTCAGCTACGAAGTTGGGAGCAATAGCCATTCAGGGTGCATTGGATAGAGCAGGGGTGAAGCCGGAACTGGTTCAGGAAGTATTGATGGGGTCTGTTTTGCAGGCTAATCTCGGACAGGCACCAGCGCGTCAGGCTGCGCGTTTTGCGGGATTACCGGTTGAAGTGAATTGTACTACTGTAAATAAAGTATGCGCCAGTGGAATGAAAAGTATTGCACTGGGGGCTCAGAGCATCTTATTGGGGGATAATGATATTGTTGTTGCAGGCGGAATGGAAAGCATGAGCAATGTACCTTTTTATGTAGAGCAAATGCGCTGGGGGAATAAATACGGTAATACCAGTTTAATTGATGGATTAGCAAAGGACGGATTGACCGACGTATATGATGGACAGGCAATGGGAATGGCTGCTGAATTATGTGCGAGAGAATGTAATATCAGCCGTGAAGACCAGGATGCTTTTGCTATTGAAAGTTATAAGAGAAGCCAGGCTGCCTGGGAGGCAGGTAAATTCAATAATGAAATCGTTCCGGTTCCTATTCCCCAAAGAAAGGGAGATCCGGTTATGTTTGAAAGAGATGAAGAGCCATGGAATGTGAAATTCGACAAAATAGCAGGGCTACGTCCGGCTTTCCGGAAAGATGGTACAGTTACCGCCGCCAATGCTTCTACGATGAACGACGGAGCTGCAGCTGTTGTACTAATGAGTAAGGAAAAGGCTGATGAACTCGGGATCAAACCTATAGCGAAGATCAGAGGATATGCCGATGCAGAGCAATCTCCGGAGTGGTTTACTACAAGTCCTTCTGTAGCATTGCCGAAGGCACTGGCGAAAGCGGGGTTAGATAAAAAGGATATTGATTGCTGGGAATTAAATGAAGCATTTGCTGTTGTGGGCATCGAAAATACCCGTAGACTAGGAATAGATCCTGCCAGAGTAAATATGCATGGGGGGGCTGTTAGTCTGGGTCACCCCTTAGGATGCAGTGGTGCACGTATTATCGTAACGCTCATAAACGTTCTCAGAGCCAACGGCTTTAAATACGGTGCAGCCGGTATCTGTAACGGAGGCGGTGGAGCAAGCGCTATGGTGATTGAACTGGTTTAATGGTCATAGAGCCGGTATGATACTGAAATACTGAAACTCTGAAAGGTTGCTGTTGCGCAGAAATGTTTTCTGCATCTTGGGCGGCGTCATAGAGATTTAAAAAATATTCCGGGGTATAATATTTCGGAAATATAATTAAGAGGTTGTGTTTAATCGTTGAAACGACGGCACAACCTCTTTTCGTAACCCACGTCCCAATGATTCAAATGGAACCTATAAACCAAAGTAAAAATGATGGTGCCGATTCAACAGTGATGTTGCTGATTCATGAGTTTTGATCTAATCTTCTTCTTCCGATTTTACTATGGGAAGAAGAGAACTGGCAACCACTTCTGTAATATATCTTTTGTTTCCTTCCTTGTCTATATAATCGCGGGTATGCAGTCGCCCTTCAATAAACAATTCTGATCCTTTTTTTAAATACTTTTCCGCTTTATCTGCGAGCTTACCCCAGGCTATAACCTGATGCCACTGTGTTTCCCGGACTGTTTCGCCTTCTCCGCTTTTATAAATGTCGTTAGTGGCTAATGAAATCCGGGCTCTTTTCTTTCCCGATTCTAATAATTTGATTTCAGGGTCTGTACCCAGATTCCCTACAAGCTGCACCTTGTTTCGCATTGAATTCATGACTGTCGGTTTAGTGATTATTAAGTAAATATTTCGACGTTGTAAAAATGAGAAGGACGTTTAAAAACCGTGTTATGATAAGTGATTATATCCGGAAATAAGTGTTAAAGAACGGTTCCTGCGAATGTCAGGTGATAGTAGTTTCGTGCTGTTAAATTCAACCATTCGTTTATGAAACTGTTAGCCACAAAACACGAAACAGAGCGTACCTGTATGTATTGCCGGAAGGCACTGATCGGGAGAACCGACAAGAAATTCTGCAGTAATTTCTGCCGGAATACATTTAACAACAGAAAGAACGGAGAATTACCGGAGTCCGTCAGAAACATCAATAACATTCTCCGAAAGAACCGCAGAATTCTTGCTAATGGCAGTCTGGATGGCAACGGCACGAGGGTGGGCAGAAGACTTCTGGAAGAACAGGGTTTTAGTTTTGTGTACCACACTGAACTCGAGCAATTACCTGATGGGAGAGTAGCACGATATTGTTACGACTACTCTTATTTGTTATCTGATGAGGGAGACTGGGTAATAATAAGAAAACCATCTCATTGAAGTGGCTTTCGGAAAACTGAATTTATGTTGGCTTAGCCTGAAACCGGTTCCAACGGGAAACTGAAATAAAAACGGGCTGTATTTTTTTTTTGATACAGCCCGTTTGCTTAAACGAAGTTTAATTTATTCTTACAAATGAATTGCTTCACCGTACGCTACTTCAATAGCATCTTTCACACTTTCACTGATGGTTGGGTGTGGATGTATACTATTCAGTACTTCATGATAAGTAGTTTCGAGCTTACGTGCTGTGACGGTTTGAGCGATGATCTCAGTTACATTGTAACCGATCATATGCGTACCCAGCCACTCGCCGTATTTAGCATCAAAGATTACTTTTACAAATCCTTCCGGATGTCCGGCTGCAGAAGCTTTACCTGATGCACTCAACGGGAATTTACCCACTTTGATTTCATAACCTGCTTCCTTAGCTGCTTTCTCTGTGTATCCAACAGATGCAATCTCCGGAACACAATAGGTACAACCCGGAACATTGTTGTAATCCAAAGCCTCAGGCTGGTGATTGTATTTTTTCTCTGAATAGGCAATCGCTTCAACGCAGATAATGGCTTCTTTTGACGCAACATGTGCGAGAGCCTGTCCGGGTACGCAGTCGCCTATAGCATAAATACCCTCAACATTCGTCTTATAATATTTATCAACAACGATCTTTCCTTTATCTGTTTTAACTCCAACACCTTCCAGTCCGATGTTTTCAATATTGGCAACTACACCAGCAGCACTTAATACCACGTCTGCTTCCAGGGTAACCTCACCATTGGCAGTTTTAACTTTAGCTTTCACGCCTGAACCTGATGTATCAACAGACAGCACATCGCTGTTTGTCATTACATCGATTCCGTTCTTTTTATATATTTTCTCCAGTTCCTTTGAAATATCCTCATCCTCAACGGGAACTATTCTCGGCATAAATTCTACGATGGTAACCTTGGTTCCCATGCTATTATAGAAATAAGCAAACTCAACCCCGATTGCACCGCTACCTACCACAATCATTGATTTAGGCATTTCAGGCAGCACCATCGCTTCACGATATCCGATCACCTTCTTACCATCCTGTTTCAATGTGGGCAACTCGCGGCTTCTGCCCCCGGTGGCTACAATGATATGTTTGCCTTCGAGTACCTGAGATTTTCCGTCTGCACCGGTAACTTCCAATTTACCTTTCCCAACCAGCTTACCATAGCCCATGTGAACATCAATCTTATTCTTTCTCATCAGGAATTGAACTCCCTTGCTCATTTTCTCGGCTACACCCCGACTTCTCTTTATCACCTGATCAAACTTTGGTGTACCGCTGGCTTCAATACCAAAATCTTTTGCATGTTTGATATATTCATTCACCTGAGCACTTTTCAACAAAGCTTTGGTGGGAATACAACCCCAGTTAAGGCAAATGCCACCCAGACTTTCTTTTTCAACAATTGCTGTTTTAAATCCCAGCTGAGAAGCACGGATAGCAGCTACATAACCTCCGGGGCCGCTGCCTAATACAATTACATCGTATGCCATAGTAGTTATTGATTTCGTATTACTTGTTTTTTAGCTCTGAAATTCCGAGTTACAGACATGCGAAAGTACTCCAATTGAGGCAGAATGCAAAAAAGCAGATACTCCGCCGGGGCAGTGTCACCCTGGTGCACTTAACGCATCGATTTAAAGAAATTTATTAATCCGTTTGTGGATGAGTCGTGGGAACTGATCACCGAATCATTGTTCAGTTCAGGAAGAATTTTCCCTGCCAGCTGCTTTCCCAGTTCAACCCCCCACTGATCAAAACTGAATATATTCCATATGACTCCCTGTACAAAAATTTTATGCTCGTAGAGAGCAATGAGCTGCCCCAGCGTATAGGGGGTGATTTTTTTTATCAGGAAGGAATTGCTGGGCCTGTTCCCTTCGAAAACCTTAAAGGGGAGCAGACGGTTGATTTCTTCTTCATCTGCCCCTTTAGCCTCCAATTCAGCTCTGACTTCTTCGGCCGGTTTCCCGTTCATCAGTGCCTCAGTTTGTGCAAAGAAGTTCGACATCAGTTTGGCGTGATGATCACCCAGTGGATTATGGCTGATAACCGGCGCAATAAAATCGCACGGAATCATTACCGTCCCCTGATGTATTAACTGATAGAATGCATGCTGGCCATTTGTTCCGGGTTCGCCCCAGATTACCGGTCCGGTTGACCAGTTTACCGGTTTGCCATCACGACTAACCGACTTACCATTGCTTTCCATATTTCCCTGCTGAAAATAAGCCGCGAAACGGTGCAGATACTGATCATAGGGAAGTATTGCTTCAGTTTGTGCCCCGAAGAAATTACGGTACCAGATGCCAATCAACGCCATCACTACCGGAATATTTTTTTCGAACGGTTCAGTCTGAAAATGTATATCAGTTGAATGCGCACCTTTGAGCAATTGTTCGAAATTTTCGTAACCCAGACTCAGTGCGATCGATAATCCAATAGCACTCCATAGTGAGTATCTGCCTCCAACCCAGTCCCAGAAAATAAACATGTTAGCCGGATCTATCCCAAAGCGCCGAACCTCTTCCTCATTCGTAGACACAGCAACGAAATGCCGGGCTACAGCAGATTCGTCTCCGGCCTGTTTCATCAACCATTCTCTCGCACTGTGCGCATTGGTCATGGTTTCCTGAGTGGTAAAAGTTTTTGACGCTACAATGAAAAGCGTTTCATCCGGTGTCACATTCCGCAGAGTTTCAGCCAGATGTGTTCCATCCACGTTTGAAACAAAATAACTTTTTATTTCACGGTTGGAATATGGTTTGAGGGCTTCTGTTACCATCAACGGCCCAAGATCACTACCACCGATACCGATATTTACGATATAACGAATAGGTTTACCTGAAAAACCTTTCCATTCGCCATTGTGCACTTTTTCGCAAAAGTTTCTGATCTGGTCCAGTACCTGCTTAACGAACGGCATCTGATCCTCACCGTTAGCAATAACCGGGTTTCCTGAAAAATTCCTTAGCGCGGTATGCAACACGGCCCGGTTCTCGGTTTCATTAATAACGTCTCCGTTAAACATCGATCTGATTGCTTCTCCGACACGACATTCCTCCGCAAGTTGAAGCAACAACCGGAGGGTAGTATCCGTAATTCTGTTTTTAGAGTAATCAAACAGGATATCCCCGAATCGGATGGAGAATTTACTGAAGCGATCCGCGTCTGTACTGAACAGCGCTCTCATGTGCGTTTGCTTCATTTCCTCAAAATGAGAAGCCAATAAATACCAGGCTTTTGTTTCAACAGGATTAATTCTGGGTAGCATGTTGACTTTTGAATTTTTGGTTTGTCTCGCCTCAGGCGAGATGAATTTTCCTTCCTCACAATCCGCTGATCACCTCAATCGTCCGCTCCACCATATCCTCCGTAATTTCCAGATGTGTTACCATTCGCACCTGCGTGGGCGATATAGCCATGACCTTTATGCCTTGTTCCTCCAGCTTCTGTTTGAAACTTTGTGGGGTAAACCTTCCGGCCACTTCGAAAATTAGAATATTAGTTTCCACAGGAAGTATATTTCCCACAAAATCTTTTTCCTGCAATGCCTGCCTGATCTGGTCTGCATGATAGTGGTCCTTTGCCAGCCGATCCCAGTGATGGTCTAATGCATAAATTCCTGCTGCAGCAAGATACCCTGCCTGCCGCATTCCTCCTCCGAAAACTTTACGAACCCGTCTGGCTTTGCGTATGAACTCCGCATTTCCGATGAGCAGACTACCGGCCGGACAACCCAGTCCCTTATTTAAACAAAGTGAAATACTATCGAATAGTTGCCCGTATTCCTGAGCCGATTCCTTCTTTGCCACAATCGCATTGCATAGCCGGGCCCCGTCGAGAT
>DATCKB010000014.1:0-1518 GCA_036562505.1 Parasegetibacter sp.
GGAATTCCGGAAGTATTTTTCTTTCGGCGAACTCTACATAAGAGCCGGCTATCTTGTAGGTCTTTCCACCAGCAAATTCTGCTTTTATTTTACCTGCAACAGTTGAGCTTTGAGATAGCAGTCCATCCGGACTGGTCTTTACTTTTCCACCGGCATCATTCAGTTTAAATCCATTTGATTCCAGAAACTGATTGAATTCAACGCAGGTATTATAACCATCGGGGAGGTTGTGAACACTCACGGTAAAATGATTCAGATAATAACGGTTATAGATAACCCAGGCTGCGTATTCCGATTCCTGAGAAAGGAGAAGAAAATCTTCGAGATCGGGACTGCGCCACAGCGCGCTATGCAGAAATCTGTCGATCACCGCAGCATCGTTGAGGTCGAGAGAATCAACCGGATCAGCAGTAACCTCGTCAGTATATTTTTTTATTATTGCCTGTGCAGCGGGTGAAAGGTCTTCTACTTTCAGTTCGCTGATAAAAATCCGGGGATAATTCTCAGAAGGAGGAGCGTACCAGAATGCATTCAGTTTCTTCTCCGGGAAATAATATCTGTCGCGTTTTGTATAACCAAGATGAAGAAAAATTTTTTCCAGCGACCGGATACCGAGTTGCGGTACACCCATCGTTCTAAAGGCTATATGGTCATTTTCAATATCTTCCGGCTTACTGATTAATCCGTTTTTCAGCATGGTGCTTATTACAGCCTCTACTTCGGGTACACGTAGCCGATAGCGTGTCATTAACCCTGATAAGACTTCATCAAGTATCTTCATAGTTGTTACTGAATACTTAAGTGAGAAATTAAAAATCCCTTCTTTTCAGCAGAAAGAAATAAATCAATACTGTTCCTGTTCATTCGGAAAATCTCCGGACTTGACATCAGTAATATATTGTTGAACGGCCTGAGAAACCTGATCATATAAATTAAGGTATTGCCTTAAAAAACGAGGTTTGAACTCCTGATTTATGCCGAGCATATCATGCATTACCAGAACCTGTCCGTCACAATAGCTTCCGGCGCCGATGCCGATGGTAGGGATATTAAGACTTTCCGTAACTTCTTTTGCCAGAAGGGCAGGAATTTTTTCCAGTACTAATGCGAAACATCCGGCTTCCTGAAGGGCCAGTGCGTCTCGTTTCAGTTTTTCGGCTTCAGCCAGTTCTTTAGCTCTGACTGAATAGGTTCCGAATTTATAGATGGATTGCGGGGTTAAGCCAAGATGCCCCATCACAGGAACTCCGGCTGAAAGAATACGCTTGATAGATTCGATAACTTCTTCTCCGCCTTCCAGTTTTATGGCGTGTGCGCCGGTTTCCTTCATGATGCGGATGGTAGAATTCAATGCTTCCTTCGAGTTACCCTGATAAGCGCCGAAGGGCAGGTCTACCACTACCAGACAACGTGAAATACCACGTACAACAGAGCTGGCATGGTAAATCATTTGATCCAGGGTAATAGGTAAGGTGGTTTCATGGCCGGCCATCACGTTAGAGGCAGAGTCGCCAACAA
>DATCKB010000051.1:0-3776 GCA_036562505.1 Parasegetibacter sp.
CTCTTCCTGAGTCCATCCCCTTAATTTGCGGAGATATTTCAAATTCTGACCTGCTAAAGACATAGCTAATTAATTTAGTGCAAAATACTAATTTTTTTAGTTTAACCAAAAGATTAATTTTTCCCTACTTTTGGAGATGGCTGTAAGAAAATCAAAGAAGAAAGAATCGGTCATCCTGATCACAAACGACGATGGCATTACAGCGCCGGGTATCCGCAATCTGGTCGCTGCAGTGAAGGATCTAGGAAAGATTGTAGTAGTTGCACCAGACAAACCCCAGTCGGGAATGGGACATGCCATAACCATCGGGAATCCCCTCCGGCTAGCCCAGGTTCAGTTGTTCGACGGCATTGAAGCATGGCAGTGTACCGGCACACCCGTCGATTGCGTAAAACTTGCGGTCGACAGAATATTACATCGCAAACCCGATCTCTGCCTTAGCGGCATCAACCACGGAGCTAATCATTCTATCAATGTAATTTATTCCGGTACGATGTCGGCCGCAGTAGAAGCTGCCATTGAAGGCATACCCTCCATAGGATTTTCATTACTGGATTATTCTATTGAAGCCGACTTCACCGCAGCGAGAGAGTACGTTCGCAAAATTGTACAGGAAGTCCTGAAAAAGAAACAGGATAAGCACATGATTCTGAACGTAAATATACCTGCTGTACCTCCTGATATGATCAAAGGAGTGAAAATCTGCCGTCAGGCCTATGCAAAGTTCGAAGAAGACTTTCTCGTAAGAAATGACCCCTACGGAAGAGAATATTTCTGGCTTACGGGGAAATTCGTCAACTTTGACAAAGGCAGAGACACTGATGTGTGGGCACTCCAGCATAATTACGTAAGTGTGGTTCCCGTGCAATTTGATCTGACGAATTACGTTTTAAAAGAAAAATTTGAAAAAACGTGGAAGCTTTGACATTTAAAAAAGACAATATCCGGTTCGGCCTCCTCCTGGGTTTTATTGCTCCTCTGCTGGGTATGGTCGTTTATTACATGGTCAAATTCTTCCCGACATTTTCTTTTCTCGAATATTTAAATGTGTTCAGCCAGAACAAAACTGTTCTCACCGGAATCAGTACCATCTCTCTCATCGCCAACGTGATTCTTTTTACAGTTTACGTAAACACACATCGCGATAAAACTGCAAGGGGAATTTTTGTAATGACACTCATTTATGGCATATTTGTATTGATGTTCAAGCTCATTGCTTAACTGAATATCCGCAATCCTGAATATTCAAAACAAATCCTTGTCCGGGTATAAAAAATTCCCTCGCACAAGGCAGCATGTAAACCTGAACATTCTTATTCAATGCGATATTACATCATAGCAGGGGAAGCCTCGGGCGATTTACATGGAAGCAATCTGATTAAATCAATCAGAGAACTGGATACCAATGCTCATATCCGTTGCTGGGGAGGTGATCTCATGCAGGCTGCCGGCGCAGAACTGGTCAAACATTATCGCGATCTGGCTTTCATGGGATTTGTGGAAGTATTAATGAACCTGCGGACCATTCTCAGAAATCTTTCCTTCTGTAAAAATGATATACTGGAGTATAAACCCGACGCAATAATTCTCATCGATTATCCGGGGTTCAATCTCCGCGTTGCCAAATGGGCAAAATCGCAGGGGATAAAAGTGATTTATTATATTTCTCCTCAGGTCTGGGCCTGGAAGGAAAGCCGTGTGAAAGGCATCAAACAGCATGTAGATAAAATGCTGGTTATCCTCCCCTTCGAAAAAGACTTCTACCGGAAATGGAACTACGAAGTAGAATATGTTGGCCACCCATTACTTGAAGTGGTGGAAAGATTTAAGAATAACGCTGCCTCCCAAACGCAGGAAGCGCCTCCTGCAGGTAGTCTGACTTCTGCCGGAAAGCCTGTTATTGCACTTTTGCCCGGAAGCAGGAAACAGGAAATACTCAAAAAGCTTCCTGTAATGCTTGAGACAAGTAAATCATTCATCGATTATGAATTTGTGGTGGCTAAAGCACCCGGAATAGAAGAAGATTTTTATCAGTCTATGTTAAGCAACTACCCTGGTGTAAAAACTACAAGCGGTGGTACTTATCGCTTGCTGAACATTGCGAAAGCTGCACTGGTAACATCCGGCACCGCAACACTGGAAACTGCATTATTTAAAGTTCCCCAGGTGGTATGTTATAAGGGAAGTTCAATTTCTTATCACATCGCTAAGCGACTGATTAAAGTAAAGTATATTTCTCTGGTGAATCTGATTATGGATAAAGAAGTGGTGAAGGAACTGATTCAACATGAATTTACGGTTGAGAACTGCGAAACCGAATTAAGAAAACTGCTCTTCAACCCCGAAAAACAAAAACAGGTTCAGAACGATTATCATCAGCTTTATTCTTTATTGAACCAGGGTGGACATGCTTCAAAACAGGCTGCAACCAGTATCGTAACCTGGATGAAAGGGAGATGAAAAGTTTAATGAACAATCTATAAGTCCTCTATTCTAACTTGATTTCATGATTACTCTCACTATAATGATAATTATAGCAATAAGAAAAAGAAATATAGAAATCCTGTTCATTCCATGCATATAACGCATCCAACTGGAAGGAGGAGGACTATTGGGATCTTTCTTTTTAATATAGAGATATTCGGCTATCTGCCTCCAAATGCCCATGACAATTAATTTAATTCAAAGGTAGCGAATCCGTTAAATCCGCAATCTGTTTCACGCTTCCGGCTTAACTATTCAACAATTCCTCCAGTAAAACCGACAATTTCTCCGGATTTGGCAGCATTTCTTTTTCAAGGCCCATATTCATGGGAACAGCGGGAAGATTTAATGCTCCCATTACTCTGACCGGTGCATCCAGATAAGTAAAACAATTCGCAGAAATTCTTCCGGCCAAGGATTCGGCAAATGAATTGTTCATCTGTTCTTCGGTTAACACTACACATTTGCCATGTTGCCGCACAGTTGAATAAATCAATTCTTCATCTAACGGATACAGACAACGCAGATCAACCACGGTAATTTTTCCGGGGAAATTTGCAGCTGCCTGAACTGCCCAATGCACACCCATTCCGTATGTGATTACGCAACAGCTGTCGCCCATGGCGATATTATCCCGACTGGCATCGAGTACAATATTTCCTTTTCCTAACGGTATGATATAATCGCTCGAAGGTTCCACTGATTTTGCATCCTCTGTGCCCGGAACTTTACTCCAGTAAAGACCTTTATGCTCCAGCATAACTACCGGATTGGGATCATAAAAAGCTGCTTTCAATAATCCCTTCATATCTGCAGCATTTGAAGGATATACTACTTTAATACCTTTTATGGATAACAAAGTAGTTTCCACACTTCCGCTGTGATAGGGCCCCCCTCCGCCGTAGGCACCGATGGGCACCCTGATTAAGGTCTGTACCGGAAACTTGCCGTTCGATAAATAGCAGCTTTTAGATATCTCCGAAACCAGCTGGTTGAATCCGGGATAGATATAATCCGCAAACTGTACTTCCACAATCGGCTTCACTCCAACAGCTGATAAGCCCACTGTTGAGCCTATAATATACGCTTCCTGAATTGCAGTATTAAATACACGATGATCACCAAACTGAGCGGCAAGGGTAGCTGCCTCTCTGAACACACCACCAAGCCTCCTTCCCACATCCTGCCCGAAAAATATACATTCCGGATGTGCTTCCATTATCTCGCGAATGGCAAGCAGGGCTGCATCAACCATCGAAATTTTCTCTCTTCCTGCTGGTGCCCGAACACCC
>DATCKB010000504.1:0-9573 GCA_036562505.1 Parasegetibacter sp.
GGGCTGCCTTATTTCCGATAAAGGCTCCCAGATTAAATCCACATATTCCATAGAAGTCAGCTGCTCCAGCAATTGCTGCATTTGCTTTTTCAGATTTAGAATTTTCTCTTCGCTATCTGCTTCAATGGATAACAGCAGTTCTTCGTCACCGGCACTGAAACTACAGTACCCATCGGTCAGCTGTACACGAAATTCAGCGGAGTCGGTTAAAGGCTGATCAACTTTTAGTTGCTCCTTTAGCTGATGAATATACTGCTGTGCGAGTGCTGTGGGAATTTTTGTCTGGAGTTGCATACCCAAATTTGCTTTATATTTTTCATAATATCAGGTTATTTCGCAAGAAATTCGGGCTGTTTTAGGTTAAAGTGCAACTCAACGGATAGCTGGTGGTGCGCCAGAATCAGAACAGAATCCATGAAGCCGGTGGGGCTGATGATTTCTTATCAGTAAGTTTTTTCCCGGCGCTGATATTGGTTTGGATGATGTTGCCTTTTAGCCTATTGATTAAATCAGCAATTTGGCTTTATCTTTGACCAGATGCAAAAAGGCCATACACCGCAATTTGCAAATAACACACCTTACGATGAATCCGGACTGCTGCAACGGACAGCAGAAGGAGACGAGTATGCTTTCTCTGATTTAATCCGGCATTATACTCCGATTATTTATCGTCAGCTACTTACATTTATAAAAAATGCGCACCAGGCACAGGAGCTCACACAGGATGTTTTCGTGAGCGTCTGGAGAAACCGGGAGAAGCTCCGCACTATGGATAATTTTGCCGGCTATATTTATGTAATTACGCGTAACATGGCAATCAGGGCACTGCGGTCTATTGCTGAGCAGTCTGTAGAAGTTCCGGATAATAAGTTTTATAAATTGCTACAGGAGCCAGACTCAACCCTTGAACTGAAGGAGCTCAAGGCCATTCTCCTCGAGGGAATTCAACGTTTGCCGGAGCGCAGGCGGCAGGTTTTTCAGTTAAGTAGGATCGAATTATTGTCATATGAGGAAATTGCCACCCGGCTTAACATCAGCAAAAGTGCCGTAAAACAACATATCATCGCGGCTATGGTTTTTCTGAGAACCTATCTTAAAAAGCATGCGGATATAACTGTTGTATTTTTTTTACCCGTTCTTCACGGAATCGTCTGATCGCAGAATCTCCATCTATTTTTAAATTTTTTTCAGGGGGACCTGACCTCGCACTGAAAAAATGTCTTTATTAATAGTATGGACGCACAATTGCGAAATTATTTAGACCAGTACACACTTGGTACTATTTCTCCGGCAGAATGGGAGCAGTTAAAGAAAATGCTTAAGGATCCGGCTTACGCGAAACAACTGGAGGAATATCTGGATTTTAAAATTCAGGAGGGAGGTGCAGATCAGGATTTTTCTGATTTGAATGAACTTACGGAGGACATAGTAACAGGAGTGTTGCAGCAAATCAGAACTGAAAAACCAACGGTAATCAGTATAAATCCGAGGTTTAGGTGGCCACGCTATGCAGCCGCGGCAGTCATTTTGATTGCGGGAATTGCTACCTGGTCGTTCTTATCTAAAACAAAAAATACCCCCCCGGTTCTATCTGACAATATTGAAGCGGGACGAGAGGGCGCAATCCTTACGTTGGCAGATGGATCAACGCTTGTACTCGACAGTCTGCAGAAAGGGCTGTTAATGCATCAACCCGGTTCGAGTGTGAAACTGGAAGACGGACAGATTGTTTATGCCTCTGACGAACTTAGCGTTTCTCCCGTTGCATACAATACTATGACTACTCCCCGCGGTCGGGAGTTTGGGCTGGTACTACCCGATGGTACTAAAGTCTGGTTAAATGCAGCTTCTTCGGTAACGTACCCCACACGATTTGAAGGTAAAGAAAGGAGGGTTTCTATAACCGGAGAAGCCTATTTTGAAGTAGCCCGAAATGAAACACTTCCTTTTATTGTTAATGTCGGAAATAATGATACTGTACAGGTATTAGGTACACATTTTAATATTAATTCCTATCCCGAAGAAAATAAAATAGTAACCACGGTTCTCGAAGGGAAAGTAAAGGTGAGTAGCGGTAGTCAACTGATCCTCACCGCTGGTCAACAATCGGTATCGGTTCATGGTAAGCCGCTCGAGTTGGAGTTGACACCTGATCTCGATCAGGTAATGGCCTGGAGAAACGGAGTGTTTTATTTCAGAAGTGCAGGTCTGAAAACCGTAATGATGCAAATCGAAAGATGGTATGATATCGATGTTGTATATCAGGGCAATCTGCCTGAAATGAAGATAAGCGGAAAGATGGATCGAGGCCTGAGTTTAACAGAAATTCTTGATTTTCTTGATAAGATGGATGTAAAATATTCCCGCCGGGGACGGACGCTGATAGTACAGGGGAACTGAGGTGTCGAATCCAAAAAACCTATCAAAACAATTATTCCAATTTATGAACAAAACAAAACCAGGATAGCTTTTGACAAATCACTCGTGTAAAAAACAAAGCCGGAAGTGTTTGCGGCACTACCGGCGGCGTTTGGCAATAAACAAATATAGTCCCGAAAAGACAGATTTATTTGATCACCAAAACCATACAAAAGTATGCAAAATGCTGCGTTGTTCTTAATTAAGAGGCATAAATATTATGCCGCTAAAACCAGCCTGCCGGTTAGGCAGGTGTTGTTAGTTATGAAGCTAACTGTTCTGTTGCTGACTGTAGTTTTTATGAACGTTACAGCTGCTTCCTTTTCACAGGGGGTAAGTTTTAACGGAAAGAAGGCCGACATTAAATCGGTGTTCCGCGAAATCGAAAAGCAAACAGGGTATTTTTTTGTGTATAATGAACCGGTATTGCAAAATACCCGACCTGTTTCTATCAAGGCTGAAAATATCCCCTTGCTGGAGTTCCTGAATCTTTTGTTTAAAGATCAGCCCGTCGATTTCATGATTAAAAGCAAAACCATTCTGTTATTCAGGAAGGATAGGGAGGGTTTGAATTCGGAGAATGATGAAACTCTTCTTTCTGAACTTGCAGTTGCCCTTCCTATTACCGGATTGGTTACAGATGAAAAGGGCAATCCGATGGCCGGTGCTACTGTCACGATAAAAAATACGAAACAAGCTGTTGTTACCGGTGCTGACGGACGGTTCACCATAAACGCATCTCCGGGTGATGTTTTAATTATCACTTTCGTTAACTATGCTTCGCAGGAAGTGAAGGTTGCAAACAACTCTGATACAATTCGCATCTCTCTCAAACCTATAGTTGCAGAACTGGAAGATGCAGTAGTGAATGGTATTTACAGAAGGCCCACTGAAAATTATACCGGTTCAGCTCAGACCTATACGGTAGAGGATCTGCGGAAAATTAACAATACCAATGTGCTGGCTGCTTTACGTTCGCTAGATGCTTCAATGCAGATGCCTTCTAATATTATTTCCGGATCAGACCCCAATCAACTTCCGCAAATTCAGATCAGGGGTGCTAACAGTATTGCAAATGCAGATCTCACAAGTCAGTATGGATACGTCAGTAATCCTCCTTTATTCATCCTGGATGGTTTTGAAGTTTCTCTTCAAAAGATTTATGATCTCGACATGAACCGGGTCTCGAAAGTGACGATTCTGAAAGATGCGGCGGCTACATCGATTTATGGATCGAAGGCAGCCAATGGCGTGCTGGTGATTGAAACAGTTCAACCGAAAAGAGGGCGGCTTCAGCTGGATTATAATAACAATATTTCCCTGAGTATGCCTGATTTGACGAGCTATAACCTGCTTAATTCAGAACAAAAACTGCAGGTGGAGCTGGCAGCAGGTATTTATAACACGCTGCCTTCTCTGGGTATTCATGTGCAGGAATACCGGGAAGAGTTATATAACAAGCGCCTGGCTGAAGCACAGAGAGGTGTGAATACCTATTGGTTGTCGCAGCCCCTGCAAACCGCTATTGGTCAGAAACACAGCATATTTCTTGGTGGTGGTGATGAATACATGCGCTATGGAGCAGATGTTTCTTATAATCATGCACCGGGAGTGATGAAGGGCTCAAAAAGAGAAAATGCCTCCGGCGGGATCAATTTATTATATAGAAAAAGCAATCTTCAATTCACCAACTATCTTTCGGTTACACACAACAAATCGGTTAACTCTCCCTATGGTTCATTCTCTTCTTACGCCAGAATGAATCCATACTGGAGACCAACTGATTCGGTTACGGGTAGAATTAATAAAATTCTACAACCTTCGGTAGGCGATGCAAGGTGGGATTATTTAACCTATAATCCCATGTACAATGCCACGCTGAAAACGCACAACTACACGAAATACCTGAATGTTACCAATAACTTCCAGAGCGATTGGAATATACAACCTGATCTGAAACTCAGTACACGTATCAGTATTTCTACCCAGAAGGTTGACGGTGTAGTTTTTCTACCGGCTGACGCTGTTGAATTTGTCAATACGCCGGATAGCCTGTTTTCAACACGGGGACACTTTAAACAAACCACCGGTGTCAATACCAGCTATCAGGGAGATGTATTCCTGAACTATGGTAGAAATTTTGGTTTACATACGCTGTTCGCTACCGGTGGTTATCATATTCAGCAAGACCGATCGTATTCCAATACCATCACCGTTCAGGGCTTCCCGAACGCGGAAATGGATGATATTCTTTTCGGCTTACAATATCCCATAAACGAAAAGCCGGTTGGTTCAGAATCAGTTCTTCGCCTGGTAAGCTTTTTCGGGAACCTGAGTTATGCATACGATTACCGGTATCTGTTAGATGTTTCTTTCAGGAGAGATGGTTCTTCGTTGTTCGGGTCCAACAAACATTTCGCGCCATTCTGGTCAGTGGGTCTGGGATGGAATATTCACAAGGAACATTTTATTCAGGTGTCTGAAAAGATTGACCGGCTGAAACTTCGTGTATCTGTTGGATCCACCGGATCGCAAAACTTCCCTTCTTTTGCTTCGGCGCAGACTTATACTTACCTGACCGCAACACGTTATCTGAACCATATCGGTGCCGCGATGTATAGCTTAGGTAATCCTGATTTACGCTGGCAGCAAACGAACAAGCTGAATGCAGGAATGGATCTGGACTTATTCAACAACAGAATCCAGACTTCTTTCAACTACTATGTGGAAAAAACCAACGATCTCTTTACATCTATAAATACAACGCCATCGAGTGGATTCAGCAGTTTTTATTCTAATCTGGGAACAGTACAGAATAAAGGAATTGAACTCTATCTGACTGCATTTGTCCTTAAAAATGAGGCGAAAAGAACTTACTGGAATTTCTACGGAAATGCGCTGCATAATAAAAACACATTGCTGAAAATATCGGATGCACTGAAAGATTTAAACGATAAGGCGGTTGGAGAGCAGACCAAAACGAATAATCCGATCACTGCTCCTGTTTTACAGTATAACGAAGGACAAAGTGTAAGTACAATTTATGCAGTGCGTTCGCTCGGTATTGATCCCAGTACCGGTAACGAAATTTTCCTGACCCGTAGCGGAGAACAAACTTATCGCTGGAGCCCGCTTGATGAAGTTCCTGTGGGTGACTACCAGCCCAAACTTAGCGGTAATGCTGGTACTAACTTTATGTATAATGGATTCAGTGTTAATGTAAGTCTGCGTTTTGAACTGGGCGGACAATCCTATAACCGTACACTTTCAGACCGGGTAGAGAATGCAGATCCTATTTATAACGTAGATGCACGTGTGCTGACAGACAGATGGCAAAAGGCGGGCGACCACGCTAAATATAAAGGTCTGGCTACTATTGACGGTACCACCAGAACAGACATCACCAAAGCCAGTTCGCGCTTTGTTCAGGATAACAATACGATGTATTGCGATGCAATTACCCTGGGTTATCAGTTTCCGAAACGGATAACTGAAAGGTTGAGTATGACCCGGTTTCAATGCTATTTCTATATCAACAATCCATTTGTGGTTTCTTCAATAAAGCAGGAAAGAGGAATTGACTATCCTTTCGCAAGAAACTATTCTCTGTCCCTGCAACTGAGCTTCAAATAAACTAAAATGAATTATATGAGAATCTTATTAGTATCAATATTATTAATCACCATTGCATCGGGATGCAATAAATGGCTGGATGCCAAACCGAAAACAATGGTGGAATCTGAGCAACTGTTCGGTTCAGAAAAAGGTTTCGAAGATGCCATGTACGGTGTATATACTACCATGGGAGAATCTTCGCTTTATGGTGAACACCTTACAATGGCCTTTCTGGATGTGCTGGCTCAGCAATATAACTGCCAAACCAATCCCAGTCACAATTTTCATCAGGCTTCCATGTATAATTATCAGGATGGCGCGGTAAAGGCGATCATCGATAATATATGGACGAGAATGTATTATGGCATTACCAACCTGAACAATGTATTGCTGAACATAGAATCAAAAAAAGACTTGTTCAGGCCGGGTAATTATGAACTGATAAAAGGAGAAGCAATGGGACTACGGGCGTTTATGCATTTTGATCTACTCCGGTTATTTGGAAGCTCACCGGTTAGCGGTGCATCAAAACCTGCTATACCATATGTAACAACTGTCTCGGGGGGCGTTACCCCGCTTTCAACTGTAAATGCGGTGCTGGATTCTGTAATTGCAGATTTGACTGAGGCATCTCAGTTACTTAGTGTGTACAAAACTGTCAGTCTGACCTACTATTCTCCGGAAAACAGTTCCGGGAATACCTGGCTAAATCACAGGCAGGCACATTTCAACTATTGGGCCGCAGAAGCTACACTGGCGAGAGTTTATCTTTATAAAGGCGATAAACAAAAGGCACTGACACATGCTCAGAATGTGATTGGTGCGGAATATTTCACTTTTCAGACATCAGACAGAATTGGAAATCTGAAGGACTATACCTTTATTCCTGAACATATTTTTGCACTCAGTAAATTTAATATCCGCCCGCTGGAAAATAAATATTTCCGGGTAACAACCAACGGAGCAAATGCCGGAACCAACATCCAGTTGACTAACTCCTATGGTAATGGTGGAGCAGTTGATCAGATTTACGACATTGCTTCGGGTGGAGTGAGTGATGTTCGATATGCACACCTGTGGCAGCTAAACGGAAGTGTATATTTTCCGACAAAATGGTGGCAGGAGTCCGGTAATCCTGTTTATAACAATTGGGTACCTCTCATACGCCTTCCGGAAATGTACTACATTGCCGCAGAATGTTCTGATCCTGCTACCGCAACATCTTATCTTAATTTGGTTCGGGAGAAACGCGGACTGCCGAGTCTTCCCGCTGGTTTGGACGCCACAGCCATTCAGGAAGAAATAAGAAAAGAATATCAGAAAGAATTTTACGCGGAAGGACAATTGTTCTACTACTACAAACGCTTAAACAGTTCAACGATTAAATTTTCCGTAATTCCTGCATCGGATCAGGTGTATATTCTGCCACTTCCCGATGCCGAACTACAATACAGGAATTAATTAACTGTATAAACTAATTATATGAGATCATTTATTCTATATATCACCATTCTAATTTCCCTGGTTGCTTGTAAAAAAGACGAGATCAAAAGCTTTCTGGATGCCGATCCTGCCGTTTATTTTATTCATAGTACAAGCCGTATAACCAGTATAGACAGTATTACTTATACTTTTGTTGAGAAAAGCAGTAATGTAACTTCTGATACTATCTGGCTGCCGGTGCGAATTTCAGGAGATGCTGTTGATTTTGACCGTAAAGTGAATCTTGTTGCTGATCCTGCTGGCACTACAGCGGTTAAGGATAAGCATTACAAGCTGCTTGATTACTTCATCCCGAAAAATAGCTTCACCACACAACTTGGTGTGGTACTTCTTCGCGACGCCTCTTTGCAATCAGAATCAGTAGTATTAAATCTTCAGATTCTGCCGTCAGACGACTTCGGAACGCTGATGAAAGATACTTTAACGGGTGATGGCCGGTTTTATACAAAAAACAGAATCAAAATCATTTTTACTGATCGCTTACTGAAGCCGGATAACTGGGATTCATATCTGGTTACATTTTTTGGTCCTTACAGCGACGTGAAGTTTCGGTTTATAGCGGGCGAGCTTGGCGTTTCAACATTTCCAACAACCGGACCGAACGCTGTAAACTTTCCGAAAATGCAATTTTATCAAACGGTGGTGAGAAATGCTCTGTTTGAATACACACAGGCAAACGGACCACTAATTGATGAAAACGGGAATCCCGTGGTGATTCCGTAGAAGGTTATACCGGCAATTCCACAGGATTGCTCAGTAGGTTATTTTCCCGTAAATCCGATTATTCTAATTGGGTAAAAAATTAAAAGAAATGAAATCAATACTATATATCGTCGTTGTGATTCTTGTTCTGACAGGATGCTATAAAGACAAAGGAAATTATGAATATATTGCTATCAATGATATAAAGGCAAGCTTCGTGTCTGATACTTTTCGTGTAATCAGACTGGATACACTAACCATTACACCAAAACTATCAGGACTGGATACAAATCGTCTCCATTTTGAATGGAGAATTGTGGGTGTCTCAGATCCGAATGAACCACTTGGTATTGGGAAAATAGTGACACTTTCCAGAGAGCGTCGTTTTAAAGAGCAAATTACCTTGCCCGCAACTTCGGGTTATTATCTGTTCGACTTTGTTGCCATCGATACTGTTACGAATGTGAAATATTTCACTCATTTACGGTTACAGGTTTCTACGGAATTGCAGACAGGATGGATGTTTTTAGAACAGAATCAGTCGAACGGAGATATCAGTTTTTTAACTCCTGCGGACAAAGTCATTCGCCGTGTTTATTCTGCCGGAAATCCTGAAAAGCCGCTGCCATTGTCGGTCAGAGAACTCCATAGTTATGCTACAGGAAGTCTGTTGGGAACCCTGAATCTGGTTTATTTTGACGGAGGTGGGTATATCCTCGACAATACCTCACTTCAGGTTAAAGGCAATTACGAAGATATGTTTTATGTTAAACCTGAAGTAGTAAATCCGTCAAATATGATTAAACCAAGTCCGTTTAATTATGGACCTTATACTTTCAATAACGGAAAGGTGTATGCGCTGAATGGTACATTTGCTTCATTACTGTTTGGTACTGCATTTACACCACCGGATAATAAAGGGTACTATCTGGCACCTTACGTTGCGGGCGGTTTAGGGAATGGTGGTGTATTTTTTGATCAGGCCAATTATCGGTTTCTTTATGACGGCGGAGCAGCCTCCACTTCACTTAAAGTATTCCCTGTTAACACATCTATGGCTTTTGATCTGAATAACGTAAAGAAAAAAATGCTGATTATGAAAGCGGGACTGGGACCTGCTATCTGGCCTAGCAACTGGTACGCTGTGTTTAAGAATGAAAATAATGATAGCTGTTTTTTATATACTATCAATGCCAGTGGAAACATGACTACCGCACCGGTGGCCGAGGCCTATCAACCTATTCTTAATAGCCCTGATGTACATCGTAGTCCAACCTTCCTTTTTTCTAATTCGGTTAAACAAATGTATTATGCGGCTGACAACAAGTTATATAT
>DATCKB010000118.1:0-2000 GCA_036562505.1 Parasegetibacter sp.
ACGTCATACCCTGTCCCCTGCTGGGCAAAGGTGCCAGACGCAACGAGGCATAAAAGCCCGAATAGAAATTTGTACTTTTTGCTTGCCATAACTTATTGTTGTTAAGTGTTTAAAAATGGGCCAATTAACATCGCAAAAATATATATAGAACGTTAAAAACCAAATTTTTTGTTGAGTAACAATAGTATATGTAGCATTTTCTGCTTTAAATTAACCCATTTACCGCTATCTTGCGTTCCCGGAATACCGGCTTTTACCGTTACAAACCGCTAGTACAGGCAATGAAGGTCCAAAAATCAGCCATAAAAGACGAATTGCAAATCTTTGAAAAAAAATTTGAAGAAGCCGTCAAAAGCAGGGTTCCACTACTCGACCGGATCATGAAATACCTGGTAAAGCGGAAAGGAAAGCAAATGAGACCCATGTTTGTGTTCCTTTCCGCCAAGCTTCACGCCCCGGTTACAGAGGCTACCTACCGGGCAGCTTCGCTCGTAGAATTACTTCATACCGCTACTCTGGTACACGACGATGTGGTGGACGACTCCATGGAAAGACGGGGGTTTTTCTCAATTAATGCACTCTGGAAAAATAAAATCGCTGTACTGGTAGGTGATTATCTCCTCTCAAAAGGGTTATTATTATCGCTTGATAACAGTGATTTCCGCATCCTGCAAATCATGTCGCAGGCCGTAAGGAAAATGAGCGAAGGCGAATTACTTCAGTTGGAAAAAGCCCGTAACCTTAATCTTGACGAGGATATCTACTTCGAAATCATTACCAGCAAAACTGCGTCTTTACTAGCTTCCGCCTGCGCTGCCGGCGCCTATTCCACCACAGGAGACGAAGAAATCACAGAGAAGATGAGACTTTTCGGCGAATATGCCGGTATAGCTTTTCAAATTAAAGATGACTTGTTCGATTACGGAAAAGATGAAATAGGCAAGCCCACCGGCAACGATATCAAAGAAAAAAAACTCACTTTGCCGCTTATTTATACGCTGAATAACACGGACGCCGCCACCCGGAAAAAAATAATCTATATCGTTAAAAACGAAAATACTCAAAAGGAAAAGGTTCAGTGGGTGATCGATAAAGTAGTTGAAACAGGCGGGATCAGCTACGCTACAGAAAAAATGTTGTATTACCGCGACAAGGCTCTTGAGCAGCTTTATAGCTTCCCTGAATGTGAAATTCGCCAGGCTCTGGAGGAACTCGTTCGTTATACTACCGACCGGAAATACTAACTTTATTGCCATCATGCAGAAAAGATGGAAAATACGCCCTACTCCGGAACAGGAGGCTATTACCTTGCGAAAAAGCCTCAGAATCAGCTATACTTTATGTAAAATTCTGGTTCAGCGGGGCATAAACACATACGAAAAGGCCAGAGATTTTTTCAGACCCAATATTGACCACCTTCATAGCCCCTGGCTGATGAAGGATATGGATAAAGCTGTTCAGCGCATCCTGAAAGCTGTTAGCAGCAAAGAGCCAATAATGGTTTTCGGCGACTATGATGTCGACGGAACTACTTCCGTGGCCTGCATGTACCGCTTTCTGAAACAGTTTCATACGGAAGTCTGCTTTTATGTCCCCGACCGGTACAAGGAAGGATACGGGGTATCCAAAAAGGGGATTGATCTCGCTGCCGAAAAAGGAATACCGCTAATCATAGCGCTCGACTGTGGTATCAAATCTGTTGAACTCGTAGCCTATGCAAAAAAACTCGGAATCGATTTTATCATTTGCGACCATCACCTGCCCGATGAAATTCTTCCGGATGCAGCCGCCATTTTGAATCCCAAACAAAGGGGATGTGAATACCCGTATAAAGAACTCCCCGGATGCGGAGTAGGATTCAAACTTATTTCCGCTCTGGCCGAAAAATTGGGTCTGCCACGGGAAAATACCTGGCAGTTCCTCGATCTGGTTGCAATCTCCATTGCCGCAGATATAGTGCCTCTTACCGGTGAAAACAGAGTGCTTGCAACGCTCGGACT
>DATCKB010000127.1:0-1769 GCA_036562505.1 Parasegetibacter sp.
AATGCCTCTTCTATAGGCCGACGAGTTTTTAAATAATACCTCATTGTTTTTATCCCAACTCTCATATAAAAAAGCCTGTAAGTTTTTCAACGAAACGCTGTCTATTTGTTTTACATTCGTCGCCCGGTAGGCTGAGTCTAATTTTTTGCTGAAGCCGGGATCTTCTCTGTCAGCATTCTGAATCAGATCATGAAAAGCCTCCATTTTTTTCAAATCCTTACCATAGTACAGGGAATACAACCAGGTCATTTCTCTTCCAACAAACTTTAGATCAAGCAATGCAAATTCTTTAAAAAAAGCATCGCTGCTTTGACTGAATAGTTTCTCACCATGCTCGTAAAAACTTTGCATTTTCTCCAGAAAGACCGGAACATCGAGGTAGTAGGTTTCCTGAAGAGGTTGATTTTTTTCGTCTAACGGGAAAAATTTATTCAGATCGGCCCTTGCCTGAATCAGCGCATTGTTCTCCACTGCGCCATTACCGGAAAACTTATATTGCTTACCGTCATAGCTCGTAACTAGTGAGAATCCCGGCTTCAGGTACACAGTCCCCATATCACTTATCTCATAAAATCCCTTTAACAGTTTATCTGTACTGAGCATAAAACTGCCATCCTCCTTAACCGGAGCCGCCACCACAACACCATCGATATCCCGAATCGAAATTTCTGTGAGATTGGATTCAGGATTTAACTTTCCCGACAATATCGCTTTATTCTGGGCAATCAGATTAGTTCCCCAGAATAATATCAACGCAAGACTTAATTGTAATTTCATATGTATTGTTTAAATGAATTTCCGTTTTTGAATTTAGTTATGGTTCAACTCCATACCCGGATTAAACATCTGAACCCGAACCGGAATTTCGAAAGTATAGTTAGCGCTTCCGGGCGCAAGCACGGCATCCACTTCTTGTGTGTCCACATTGATCCGTTTCACTTCCGGCATCCTCCCCTCCCTGTCGAGTCTTTTCATGTCAAACCACCGAAGTCCTGAAAATGCCAGTTCACGACGACGTTCGGCGAATACCCGCTCAAGCGCCTCTTCACCCGAACTTGCAGTCTGATCCACATATGCTGCAGTTGCTATTCTGTTAGAACGAATCATATTTACAATATCCATAGCATCATTATATTCATTCCTTCTGGCCAGCAGCTCAGCTTTCGTGAGATAGAGCTCGGGAATAGTTATACCGAAATTATACAATCCTGAAAAGCTTGAGCGTCCCAGGCCGTTGTTATTGGCGACCGTGATAAATGTATAACGGATATCATCCCCATTAAAATAGGTTTTAAGGTCGTCGGAGTAAATCATAAATAGGGGAGAACCGCTTATTGCTGCCCTGTGCCATAGAACCTCCGGACTTTCCTCATACCTCGGCACGGTGTTTCTTGTTGCGTGTGCATTGTAATTCACCATCGAATGTGGGGCGTCAAGGGCCATGTCTGCGTATTTTTCAGCATTCACAAAGTCGCCCATATAAAGGTAGATCCTGCTAAGCAGTCCGTATGCTACATATTTGGTGACTCTGGATTTAGTAATCGCTGTTAAAGGTAGAGCCGGAATTGCTTTTTCAATATTCGCAATCATCGTATCAACGGTAGCCTTCACCGATGAACGGGGCGGTATGTCATCAGTAACGTTGATACTGCTGACCAAAGGCAACCCCGGATCGTTCGCGGCGGTTGCGGGATTATAGCTTTTTGCAAACACGGTGAGTAATTCCAGATAACTATTAGCTCTCATTACCAGCGCCTCAGCAATAACAC
>DATCKB010000128.1:0-6214 GCA_036562505.1 Parasegetibacter sp.
CCCCATTACCGCGACCTTACCCCCCAGCAGGAGTGGGATCTTCTTGAAAGAGGTCTGAACCGCGTTACTGATACTTGTATCCCTGAAGAAGAAGCATTCAGAACTATTCAACATAATATAGTTAAGATATGGAAAGACGCAGAAGCCAATGGCGAGCGCTATTTTCCGCATGAATACATGTACAAACTGCTGTTAAGCGGAGTGATGAAAGACAGCTATCAGATTGATCCGAAAGACAGCTGGATGATCGCTGCTGCAGAAAAGAATCTGCCGATAGTTGTTCCCGGATGGGAAGACTCTACTATGGGAAATATCTTTGCCAGCTACGTAATTAAGGGTGAATTGAAGGCATCCACCACGAAAAGTGGCATTGAATACATGGTTTGGCTGGCCGACTGGTACAGGAATAACTCCTCCGGAAAAGGCGTAGGTTTCTTCCAGATTGGAGGAGGTATTGCCGGCGATTTTCCGATTTGTGTGGTACCGATGATGTATCAGGATCTTGAATGGCACGATGTACCTTTCTGGAGTTACTTCTGTCAGATTTCTGACTCAACCACTTCTTACGGCTCATATTCGGGAGCTGTTCCAAATGAAAAGATAACCTGGGGTAAATTAGATATTAATACTCCGAAATATATTGTAGAAAGCGATGCAACTATTGTTGCTCCGTTAATTTTCGCTTATTTGTTGGGTTGGTAGATTTTGGACCCGCTTTCAAATTTAAATTTTAATTAAAAACCGGTACTGATTCAGTACCGGTTTTTAAGTTGTAATGTATTTACGTGAATTTTATTTGAGGTCCAGCGGCCTGTCTCTTTTCAACATTTCATTTCTGTTCGCCATTTCCCAGGCAGTGTAGAAAACCAGCTGTGCGCGTTTTGCTGCTAAAGGGTAGTTGATTTTATCAGGAGTATCTGATGGGCGGTGATAGTCGGCATGCACACCACTGAAATAGAATATTGCCGGAACTCCCTTTTGTGCAAAGTTGTAGTGGTCGCTTCGGTAATAAAAGCGATTTGGATCGTTCCCATTATAGCGGTAATCGAGATTAAGTTTCACAAAGCGTTTGTTGGCTGCTTCATTTATCGGCCGTAAATCGGAACTTAATTTGTCATCACCAATCACGTAAATGTAATTATTGGAATCGGCAGCTTTATAATCGTTTCCGATACGGCCAATCATATCAATATTCAGATTGACAGTGGTTTTTTCAAGTGGGTAAACGGGATGGTTGGCATAATATGCGGAACCCCATAAGCCTTTTTCTTCACCGGAAACAAGCAGGAATAAAATGCTTCTTCTCGGACCTTTACCAGCTTTTTTTGCCTGCATGAATGCTTCTGCCATTTTCATCACGGCAACCGTACCTGAACCATTATCATCTGCACCCTGATTGATTTCGTTTTCTGTCATACCGATATGATCGTAGTGTGCGGAAATCACCAGCAGTTCATCTTTTTTATCAGTTCCTTCCAGGTATCCCAGAATGTTATTCGCATACATTCTGTTAACAGTTTTCTGATACTCTACCATAACGTTCGCCGAATAAACCTTCGGGGCAATCTTCCCCTCCAATGCCAGCTTCCAGTCGGCTCCCATTATTCTATCAGCAACTGATTCAGAAATAGTAAATGTATTTGGTCCAACGCTCTTACCAAATGTATTAATATAAATACGCGGGCGACCCTGACCACCTGCAGGCGGACGGGGAAATCCTGTTTGTACCAGTAATACTGCTGCTGCACCGTGTTGCATTGCTGCAGCTACTTTCATGTTAGGATTGCCGCGGGTACCCACTACGCGACCGTTTTCAGACTTAACCAGTCGAATCAATACCAGCTTACCTTTAACATCGATATCTTTAAAGTCATTATCGGAATCGGTAAAGTTTCCTTCGTTCAGATACACAACTTCACTAAAATACTGGGTTGCATTGTAATTTGAAGAAGGAACGGCAAAGTCTTTATCAATTTCCAGTGCAACGCCGTTTACTTCTATTGCTGCAGATTTGAACTGATCAGAATAGACAGGGAATGGTTGAAAATAACTGCCATTATTTCCCGGAGGGAGACCAATTGATTTGAAAAAATCAGTGATATAAGCAGCTGCTTTTCTTTCGCCTTCTGTTGCGGTTTCGCGACCTTCCATTTCAGGTCCGGCTATTATATACAGGTGCTTTTTAAAGTCTTCAGCTGTAATAGTTTTTCCAAACTTATCAGCACCCTTAAGCGTGTTCTTTTGGGCGAGCGCAGGCATTACAGCCGCGCATGCCAGGATGAGAACGAGAGAGATTTGTCGCATCGTTTATTAAGGAATTATTGTTAACAGGAGATTTTATTCACCCGGTTTTCATGACGGCCACCCTCAAAAGGAGTATTGATGAAAGCATCCACCATTGATTTTGCCTGTTCAACTGTAACAAACCGGGCGGGAATGCAGATAATATTTGCGTTGTTATGCTGGCGCGCTAGTTTGGCCAGTTCTTCAGACCAGCAAATTGCCGCTCTGATACCCTGATGTTTATTAGCTGTGATAGCTACGCCGTTGGCGCTACCGCAAATGAGAATTCCGAATCCGCTTTCTTTTTTTTCCACTGAAATTGCTGTGGGATGCGCAAAATCAGGGTAGTCTACAGAATCTTCGCTGTGAGTACCGAAATCATTCACCTGAAAATTTTTCTCTCTGAGGTAAGAAAGTAGTTCTTCCTTGTATTTAAATCCTGCATGATCGCAGCCAATTGCTACCGGTCTGGTAGTATCGAAGGTTGTTTCCATGTATGCAAATTATAAAAATAAGACGAGATGGGCTTTCCGTTTATCAAAAAGGGAGGGGGCATTTAGCTCCACTCTTCCTCTTTTTTCTCCAGGTTTCTGGTAACCCTTCCGGAAATGCCGATACTGATTTCATAAAGTAACCAAAGTGGTCCGGTCACTATCAGTTGGCTCACCACATCAGGCGGGGTAATTACTGCCGCAACGATGAGAATAACGACAATAGCATATTTCCGGTTGACCCTCAGAAATTCAGGAGTCAGAATTCCCACTTTCGACAGGAAGAAAACAACAAGCGGTAGTTGAAAAACAATTCCCGTACCGAGTACGAGTTGCGTGATATTGCCTACGTAATCGGAAACGGTAAAGTTATTGGTAATAAGATCACTTAAGGTGAAACTCGCGAAAAAGTTGATGGTATAGGGGGTAATGATAAAATAACCAAACGCTACCCCAAAAAAGAATAGCAGAGAAACCCAGAATATTACTCCTTTGGTTTTTCGTCTCTCATTATTGCTCAACGCAGGTTTTACAAAACGCCAGAACTCCCAGATTACGTAGGGGAAGGCTATCACGAATCCTCCGGAAAATGCAACGGCGAAGCTCATCATAAACTGCGCACTCATCTGTGTACTGATAAGTTGCAGTTTGATGTCATCCATACACATCGCATCGCCCAGCCCGATTTTATGACTGAGTGAACAAAGAATTTTATATGTAATGAAGTCGTTATGAGCTGGTCCCATGATGATTCTGTCGAACACCAGGTCCATATTAGCAAAAATTGCTATAGCACCAATCAACACAGCAACAACTGATCTGACGATATGCCAGCGTAAAGCCTCAAGGTGCTCAACAAAAGACATTTCAGCCTGATCGTCTGACCTCTTGAATAATTTTTTCACGAAGAAATTTGTTGAAAAAGCGGGGCAAAAATACTCCTTAATTGGTTAGGAGGCAATTATTCATTTTTCTTCCTCAATTCCTTCATTTTTACCATTTCGATTCGGGTATCGCTTACATTCAGGATATCAAACTGCATATTTTCGATGATAATCCTTTCTTTCAGTTTGGGTATCGTTTCGTGATGGTTAATTATGAAACCTGATAAAGTCTCTGACTCTTCTTCCGGAAAATCAAATCCATATTTTTCATTCAGATAGTCAAGTTCCAACCGACCGGAGAAAATATATTCATCATTTGAAATCTGTTTTTCTACGAATTTCTCGGTGTCATATTCGTCGTCTATTTCGCCGAAAATCTCTTCCAGCAGGTCTTCCATAGTAACAATACCTGCAGTTCCGCCAAACTCATCCACTACCCATGCAATGCTTTTGCGTTCCCGGGAGAATTTACTGATCAGGTCTATGGCGCTCATACTTTCAGGAACAGCAGGGATCGGGTGTAAAATGGACTGTATATCAGACGGACCTTTAAAAAGGTCGAGTTGGTGAACATACCCGATGATATGATCGATATTCTCTTCGTAAACCACCAGTTTACTGAGTTTGGTATTAATGAATTTTGCTCTGGCTTCTTCAACGGAGCTACCTGATTCAATACCTTCGATTTCTTTTCGGGGAACAAGGCACTGACGAATTCTCACCCCCGGAAGAGATAATGCTTTTTCAAAAAGTTCTGTATCGAGATCTTCACTGCTCTCATCTCCACCTGTTTCGCGCGATTGCTGATAGAAGTGTTCGAGATCGACTCTTGAGAAGGCTTCTTTGTTTTCATTGATACGCACATTGAAAAGGTATTTCAGAATCCATTCCGAAATGGACACAAAGAATGCAGCCACAGGATAAAAGAGATTATGGAAGAACTGAACCAACCCGGCTGAGTGATACAGCAAACTATCTGCTTTAGCTCTGAATATAGCTTTAAATAGAAATTCCACTACGAGTATGATGATAGTAGCCAGTATAACGTCTAAGATCAACCGGGGAACCGGTATGTTGATTTCGAGATGACTCCAGAGAATATTATCCATAAAGGCACTGACGAGCAGCCCATAGATAACCAGCATCAGATTGAGTCCGATTAAACAGGTGCCGATGAACTTGGAAGGTTCATCCATAAAGCGTGAGAGAATAATACCATTTCTCTTACCCTGCTTCTTTTTTAATTCTATGTTCAGCTTATTGGCAGAAACAAACGCCATTTCAAGTCCGGCGAAAAAGGCGAAGAGCAGTATGATTAAAATGGTGGTACCAACCACTCCGAAAATCTGAAAAATTTCCATTACATTTTAAAACCAAAAATTACTTCAAATTTGACTATTTACCAAGAAAACCGAGTATAGCCTCTTCTGTTTCAGCGCAGGCTCGTTCCAGCACATCATTTACGATTACAATATCAAACTGACTTTTGAAGGAAAGTTCGTATGTGGCCTTATTCAGTCGTGTTTGTACGCTTTCCAGTGTTTCTGTACCCCGGCTATGCAGACGTTTCTGCAGTTCTTCCAGACTCGGTGGTTCAATGAATATAGCGAAACAATTGCCTTTATACTGTTGCTGTACGTGAATAGCACCCTGTACGTCAATATCAAGAACCGGAGTCTGGCCGTTATTCCAGATTCTTTCTATCTCACTCTTTAAGGTGCCGTAATATTTTCCCTCATATACCATTTCCCACTCAACAAATTCATTTTCGAGTATCTTCTGCTGAAAATCTTCCAGCGTAAGAAAATAATAATCTACACCATGTTGTTCATCACTTCTGGGTGCCCGTGTTGCTGCGGATACAGAAAATGCGAGGTTCTTGTATTTATTCAGGAGATATCTGGTGATAGAAGTTTTTCCTGATCCTGACGGCGCCGTGATGATGATGAGTTTCCTGTTTGTCATGTTAAATTCGCTTAATTTCTGCACCAAGTTTTTTTAATCTTTCGTCGATATACTGATAACCTCTGTCGATCTGTTCGATATTCTGAATGACACTTTTCCCGTCTGCACTCAGTGCTGCTATCAGCAAAGCCACACCTGCACGGATATCAGGACTGCTCATAACAATTCCCCGCAGGTTATGTTCGCGGGCCAGACCAATTACTGCTGCACGGTGCGGATCACATAAAATAATCTGCGCACCCATATCTATCAGTTTATCGGTGAAGAACAAACGACTTTCAAACATCTTCTGATGTATGAGTACGCTTCCTTTTGCCTGGGTTGCTACTACCAGAACGATGCTTAAAAGGTCCGGAGTGAATCCCGGCCATGGGTGATCATACACTGTAAGAACTGATCCGTCGATAAAGGTTTGAATTTCGTATATGTCCTGCGCAGGTATATAAATGTCATCGTTGCGGAACTCCATTTGTATTCCTAACTGACGAAATTTTTCAGGAATCATTCCGAGGTTTTCGAGGCTCACATCTTTAATGGTAATCTCGCTTTTTGTCATTGCGGCCAGTCCGATGAACGAACCCACCTCAATCA
>DATCKB010000153.1:0-3123 GCA_036562505.1 Parasegetibacter sp.
GAATATGACTCTTGGCGATTTTCGTTCCTCCGATTAACGAGGTTTTTCCCTGATCACCTGTTTTTGTATAGATTTTCATCGCCATGGTGCTGATAGTTTTACAAGAAGAATCAAATTTGACCGGTATATCTAGGGTAGATGCGAACTGGTTGGCAGCTATGAGCTTCTCCGTTAAAACAGGCCGTACAACTGACTGTCTATTTTTGAAATAATTTCACCCAAGTGCTCTTCGTTATCGGCAAACTTATTGGTATCAACATTTATGACCAGTAAGTTACCTTCTTTATACTCGTCGATCCATTTATTGTAGTAGTCGTTCAAACGCTTCAGGTAATCAAGTCGGATATTTTCTTCATATTCTCTACCGCGTCGCTGAATCTGTGCTACCAGTGTAGGCACCGACGCCTGAAGGTAAATCAGCAGATCAGGCGGCTGAAGCATGGATTTTACCGTCTGGAAAAAACTGAAATAATTGTCGAAGTCCCGCTTGCTCATCAGGCCCATTTCATGCAGGTTAGGAGCGAATATATGGGCGTCTTCATAGATGGTTCTATCCTGAATTATAGTTTCTGTACCTCTTTGAATCTCCAGCAAATTCACGAGTCTTTTATTAAGAAAATACACCTGAAGGTTAAAACTCCAACGCGGCATATCTTCATAAAAATCATTCAGGTAGGGGTTGTGATCCACATCTTCAAATTGCGGTATCCATCTGTAATGTTTGCTAAGCATTTCAGTCAGAGTTGTTTTACCTGCGCCGATATTTCCGGCTACCGCAATATGTTTGGGCTTCTTCAGTTTTGCCATGACGGATAATATGATAGGTGCTTCTGGATAATGGCCAATTTATGAAAATAAATGGTCTTTTCCGTTGATCTTTTCAATCCCTTTAAAAGTATTTTAATCCCATATGTTCCCGTACTACCTGCAGAGTTGCTGCTGCATTTTTCCTCGCTTTTTCTGCACCTTTTTCCATGATCTCCCTGAGGTATTTTTCATTGTGATATAAATCTTCTGCCTTTTCTCTGAGCGGCCGCACAAAATTGACCATATCTTCAGCAAGTTGTTTTTTCAGATCACCATAACGAATGGTGCCGGCGTTGTAATCCGCCTTGTATTTTTCAATTACATCTGCCTTGCACACCAGTTGCATCAGAAAGAAGAGGTTTTCGATAGTCACCGGCATCGGCTCACCCGGACTAACCGGTCCTGCGTCAGTTTTGGCCTTCATGATCTTTTTCGAGATCAGTTCATCGCTGTCGTTCAGATAGATGGTAGCCATCTGGTTCTCGCTCTTACTCATTTTTCCTCCACCGTCGAGTGATGGAACTTTAACCAGATTTTCGCCGAAATTAAAGGCAACCGGCTCCGGGAATACCTCACCATAACGATGGTTGAAACGCTGAGCAAAATTGCGGGCCATTTCAAGATGCTGCTCCTGGTCTTTTCCTACCGGCACCTTGACTGCGCGGTGAATGAGAATATCTGCAGCCATCAGAACCGGGTAGGTAAGTAAACCTGCGTTTACATTTTCAGGATTCAGCCTGACTTTATCTTTAAATGTGGTAGTTTTTTCCAGTTCACCTTTATAGGCGAGCATATTCAGCAACATGTATAATTCAGCAATTTCCGGTACGTGGCTCTGAACATACAGACAGGCTTTTTCCGGATCCAGTCCGCAGGCAATATTTTCTGCCAGTACATGAAGAACGCTGGCTCTGAGTTCAGATGTATCAGGATGGGTGGTAAGAGAGTGCCAGTCAGCTACAAAAAAATAGCAATCGTAATCTTCCTGCATGCGCACATAATTCTGAATTGCGCCAAAATAATTTCCCAGATGAAGGAACCCCGTAGAGCGGATTCCGCTTAATACAACCTCTTTTTTCATAAGTGGCGAAGATAAAGAATAAATTAAGTTCTACTTACAGGCCTAACTGCTATATTTGTTTTGAAAATATGTATCCCATTTCTACCGGAACCGCGGAAACGAGGGCCGGAATCTTTAGAAACCGGAAAGCTGGAAAATAGTATTCGACAAGTTTATATGCAAAATGGAATTATACATCTGGAAGGGTTGCACAAGAGTTATTTTATGGGTACGCAGGCCATTCCGGTTTTGAAAGGAATTGATCTCGATATTCAAAAGAATGAATATGTGGCGTTGATGGGGCCTTCAGGTTCAGGAAAAAGCACCCTGATGAATATCCTTGGTTGTCTGGATACGCCTACTGCCGGCTCTTATATTTTAAACGGTCAGGATGTTAGTCGGATGAAAGATGATCAGCTTGCAAATATCCGTAATAAGGAAATCGGATTTGTATTTCAGCAGTTTAACCTGTTGCCCAGATTATCGGCAGAGGACAACGTGGCCCTTCCTCTGATTTATGCGGGAGTTTCCCGGCAGGAGCGTCGTGAAAGAGCGCTGGAAGTATTGAGGAAAGTCGGACTTGAGGAACGTTCTCATCACAAACCAAATGAGCTGAGTGGAGGACAATGCCAGCGTGTAGCTATTGCCAGAGCTTTAATAAATAATCCTTCAATTATACTGGCAGATGAACCTACAGGGAATCTGGATTCAGTTACTTCAATAGAAATTATGGAAATCTTCAATTCCATTCAGGCCGCAGGAAATACCGTGGTACTTGTTACACACGAAGAAGATATAGCTCAATATGCAAAAAGAATTGTGCGGTTGCGTGACGGGGTTGTTGAAACCGACACAGCAGTAGCAGCGATGAAACTGTAGTTCCTGTCGTAACAATCAATTTCCGGAAAGTCAGGCAGCTTGTAAAAAAGGAACTCCCCCGGAGAACCGGAGGAGTCTCAAAACAAAACATGCAAGCGACCGTTGAAGTCTCGCGACCTCCGTTATTCGAATGAATAATGGAAGTCGTAAGGAGAACTTAGTTGCCGCTCGTTTTTGGTGCTGCGTCTAAAATTTCCTGATCAACACCGGAAGCGTATTTTTCAAAATTCTCAACAAATTTTGAAGCCAGTTTCCGTGCCTGCTGATCATAATCTTCTTTATTCGCCCATGTATTTTTGGGGTTCAGAATTTCGGATGGAACTTCCGGACAACTATTTGGCATAGCTACTCCGAATACAGGGTGATTGGTATATTCT
>DATCKB010000505.1:0-2083 GCA_036562505.1 Parasegetibacter sp.
GTGTTCAGGAACTTTTTTATGGCAGTGTTTTCGAATGAATTAACCGTGACGATTTGGTTATGGGTCAGAATTATACAAATCGGGATAGTGATATAATAGGCATCGCTGTCGTTAAATGAATTGTTTTCGGTAGGAGTTTTAATAACAATCAGCTTTACCTTATCCTCTTCTTCAAAACGGCTTCTCTCATCAATGTCCAGTGAGTCGGTGAGAAAGTCTAACGGAATATCCAGACCGTCAGACAACTCGGTAAATTCCTCCTGTTTCAAAGGCGGAAGAACATTTACCCATGCCCCGTTTTCGGGACGGTCAATTGCGAAGGTCTGATTATCAACAATTTTAAAGTACTGGATCATCTTTGAGTTGAATTCGCGTGCTTAATTGTTTTGTTTTCTTCCAGATTAGATAGGATCAGAACTTTAAACCCTGATGAGTTTAAAGGTTCAGGCCGACTTCTGATCTACAGGTTTATGTTTCCTTCAAAAACTTTCTCTGCCGGTCCGCACAACCAGATATTTTCAAAGTTGTCTTCGTCAAGTTTGTCATATTCCACGCAAAGCTTTCCGCCCGTGGTTTCCACATTCACCTTGTTAAAACCACTCTCATTGTGATAGGCTATAAGGGCACATGCTGTAACTCCGGTTCCGCAGCTGAAGGTTTCATTTTCCACACCGCGTTCGTAGGTTCTTACGCGAATCGTGTTGTCATTCACGATTTCCACGAAATTAACATTGATACCTTCTTCAGCAAATTCCTCACTATAGCGGATTTCCATTCCTTCAGACACTACGTCAATATCTTTAATATCATTTACATATTTAACGTAATGGGGAGAACCTGTATCTAGTATATAGTCGCCATTATAATGTTCTATAATATACACATCTTTCATTTTCAACCGAACTGTTCCATCCTCAGTGATAGAAGCCTCATGTTCACCGTCGGTAGCCAGAAACCGGTATTCATCTCTCAAAATGCCCATTTCTGCTGCAAATTTCACCAGACATCTGCCTCCGTTTCCGCACATGGAACTTTCCCGGCCGTCAGCGTTATGGTATTTCATTTCAAAATCGTACCCTTCAATAGAATTCAGCATCATAAGTCCGTCTGCACCAATCCCGAATCGTCGGTCGCATAAAAACTTTACCTGCTCTTCGGTGATGCCGTTATATTGCGAATTCCGGTTATCCAGAATAATAAAATCATTGCCCGCTCCCTGATATTTATAAAAATGTAGTTGCATGACTGTCTGTGTTTTTGGTCCGGAAGAAAGATAAGCACCTGCAAGATAGTTGTATGTAACTGAAAAAGAATGAGTTGATCTCTCATACTTTTGTTCACAGGTGTTTTTTTATATTGCGAAATTACTCTAATTTCGCACTGCTTTACAGCTCCGGTGAAATTTAGGTGCCCTCAAATATAAGATGGAGTTAAATCCCGGTATTGTCAGGTAAATTTCTGAATTAAGTATACGGTCCTGTGGCCGAGTGGCTAGGCAGAGCTCTGCAAAAGCTCCTACACCAGTTCGAATCTGGTCGGGACCTCAGGAAAAAGGTTGCATTGAATGTCGATGCAGCCTTTTGTTTTTTTACATTTGCCCGTGTAATAAGCTCCATGCAAACGATCACCACTTTCCCAGAGCAGCTGCTTTTGCGAGAAATCGCTTCCGGAAGCGAATCGGCTTTTGTGAGGGTGTTCGATTATTACCGCCCGCCCATTTATACCCTTGCATTAAGATATACCCGAAATGAATGGGTGGCCGAGGAAATCGTTCAGGACGTATTTACAAAGGTATGGATACACCGCGCATCGCTTACAGAAGTGCAGAATTTTGGAGGATGGATTTATAAGATCGCCGAAGGACTAACCATAAATGCCGTGAAAAGGCTGGTGCGCGAAAGAGAGAAGGCAGAACAGTTTGTCAGGGATCCGTTGAGTTTTGCCGATAGTGCAACACGGATGGAAGAAGAGAATAAATATCAAGCTCTTCTTCATGAGGCCATTCAGAAACTACCCACTCGACAGCAACAGACCTATCTCTTAATAAAACAGCGGGGGCTAAAGCGGGAAGAAGCTGCAAAAG
>DATCKB010000202.1:0-11074 GCA_036562505.1 Parasegetibacter sp.
ATGTAGACGAGCACCATACGATTGAAGATACGGCATTAGCATTGGGTGAAGCGTTTGCTATCGTACTGTCTGATAAAAGAGGAATGGAACGCTATGGCTTCGCATTGCCTATGGATGATGCCGAAGCAAAAGTGCTGATTGATTTTGGAGGTCGCAACTGGCTGGTTTGGAACGCAGAATTCAATCGTGAAAAAGTAGGTGATATGCCTACGGAAATGTTTTATCATTTTTTCAAATCGTTCAGCGATGCCGCAAAATGTAATCTGAATATTTACTGTGCAGGAAATAATGAGCACCATAAAATAGAAGCTATTTTCAAGGCCTTTGCCAAAGCTATTCATATGGCTGTAAAACGTGATCCGTTCAGCAATCATTTACCCTCTACCAAAGGAGTGCTTTAAACAGGATAAGCCTGATTTTGGTTTTTTCCTTTTACTTTTGCGCACTATGAATCCGAAACATATTGAACTAATTGCCCGTGAACTAGGCATTGCAGAAAAGCAGGCGGAGAATACCATGAAGCTGCTGGCGGAAGGATCTACCGTACCTTTTATCAGCCGGTACAGAAAAGAAGCTACCGGAAATCTCGACGAAGTAAAGATAGCTGCTGTGCAGGATTTAAAACAGCGTTATGAAGAGATTGATCAGCGTCGTGCTTTTATCATAAAGACAATTACAGACCAGGAAAAGATGACTCCGGAACTTTTAGAGAAACTGGAACAGACCTGGGAACTCGCCACGCTGGAAGACATTTATCTTCCATATAAACCCAAACGTAAAACGCGTGCAGTAATGGCGATTGAAAAAGGTCTGGAACCTCTGGCCAGATTAATTTTTGAACAGGGAAATATTGATCCGAAAAAGGAGGCAGAAGCGTTTATTAATGATAAAGTTGCTGACATCGAAGAAGCACTTAAAGGTGCGCGTGATATTATTGCTGAATGGATAAACGAAGATGCTGTAACCAGAGACCAACTCCGGAATCTTTTCACAAAAGCCTCAGTAATCAGTTCGGTGGTTGTTTCCGGTAAGGAAGAAGAGGGAAACAAGTATAAGGACTATTTCAATTTTTCGGAACCCCTTCCTCAATGTCCCTCACATCGCATTCTGGCCATTCTCAGAGCAGAAACCGAGGGTTATATCTATTGCAGTATTCAGCCCGAAGAAGAGTCGGCTTTGGAAATCATCAGTAAACAGTTTCTGAAATCCCCGGGAGGAGCAGCTGCTGAGCAGGTAAAAATGGCGCTCACAGACGCTTACAAAAGGTTATTGAAGCCATCACTTGAAAATGAAATGAGGGCTGCCTCAAAACAAAAAGCCGATGCTGAAGCTATAGAAGTATTTGCAGAAAACCTGCGTCAATTGCTGCTGGCGCCCCCTTTAGGAATGAAGCCTGTAATTGCAATTGATCCCGGGTACAGAACAGGTTGCAAAATAGTTGCTCTTGATGCTCAGTGTAATTTGCTGGCAGATGATGTGATTTTCCCGCTGGAAAATAACTATAAAAAAGATGCAGCTGAATATTTGATCAAAGACTGGGTTAATAAATATAATATTGAAGCAATAGCGATAGGAAACGGTACAGCAGGAAGGGAGACAGAAGAATTTGTGAAGAGTCTGAATTTTGATAAAAAGGTATTGGTTTTTATGGTCAATGAAAGTGGTGCCTCTGTTTATTCAGCTTCAGCTGCGGCCAGAGAAGAGTTTCCTGATCATGATGTGACGGTGAGGGGAGCGGTTTCAATTGGTCGCCGCCTTATGGATCCTCTTGCCGAATTAGTAAAAATAGATCCCAAGAGCATCGGAGTGGGACAGTATCAGCACGATGTCAATCAGTCACAATTAAAACAGAGTCTCGACAGAGTGGTGGAAAGTTGTGTAAACAAAGTGGGAGTAAATCTGAACACCGCAAGTAAACATCTTCTCGCATATATCTCTGGTTTAGGTCCCTCGCTGGCTGAGAACATAGTAAAATTCAGAAAGGAAAACGGAGCTTTCCGAAGCAGGAAAGATTTGTTGAAGGTACCTCGTTTGGGTGATAAAGCATTCGAGCAATGCGCAGGATTTTTGAGAATTGAAAAAGGCGAACACCCTCTAGATAATTCTGCTGTTCACCCCGAACGATATGAAATCGTGGAAAAGATGGCAACGGATCTGAATGCTACAGTGGAAGATTTGTTAAAGAATCAGGAGCTCAGAAAGAAGATACCTCTCCGTCAGTATATAAGCGAAGAAGTTGGTATGCTTACGCTGGAAGATATCATGAAGGAATTGGAGAAGCCCGGCCGTGATCCGCGTGATGAAATATCAGTATTTGAGTTTGATCCGGGAATCAAAACTATTGAAGACCTGAGAGAGGGTATGATCCTGAACGGTATTGTAACGAATATAACCGCTTTTGGTGCTTTTGTTGATATCGGCGTTAAGCAGGATGGACTCGTTCATATTTCCCATTTGAGCCATCAGTACATCAGTAATCCGAATGAAGCAGTTAAGTTGCAGCAGAAGGTAAAAGTTAAAGTGATGGAAGTGGATATCAACAGGAAGCGTATAGCTTTGTCTGTCAAAGAAGCAACTGAAAATCCGCATAAAGGTCAGAAGTTCGGACCAAAGCGGCCGAAAACAAATGAGGACAAGGCTCCGGCAAGTATGGACGATGCCTTGGCTCAATTGAAAAAGAAATTCGGAACCCGATGAGTGTCAAATATATGTGCATAAATATCTGAGCGATTTTAGGTATCAGTTATAAGTGTCAACGGATTCCTCCAAAATAAATTTGTTGAAATAAAAATTCTCATTCATATTTGCAGCATGATAAAGAATATCTTAAATAATCATTGGTGGTGGCATACTAACTCCTATCGGGGCAGGTAATGCTATTATCGTGATTATGTCAATCATATTTTAGGCCCCGGTACATTCCGGGGCTTTTTGTTTTTGGGTACATCAAGAAAATGTTACATGAAGAAAATATTAATCAGAACGGAATTCAGAAAAATGCTCTCCGATATTCACACACCGGTGGGTATTTATCTCAGACTGCGCGATAGGTTCAGAGATACTGTTTTGCTGGAAAGTACCGATTTCCATGTTGCAGAAAACAGTTGTTCCTTTATCTGTATTAACGCAGTTGCCGGTGTTGAAATCAGCACCCGGAACGAAATGGAGCTGAAATTGCCTTCTCAGAATCCTTTGCGTACAGCTATTCAGAATCCGGAAAATGTACCTGATCTTCTCTGGGATTTTATGCAAAGGTTTGAAGTTGAACCTGCACCAGATAAACAGGTCAGAGCCGTTCAGGGTTTGTTCGGGTATAGTACCTATGATGCCGTTCAGTTTTTTGACAAACTACCGGAAAATATTAACGGCAGTGAATTACCGCAAATACCCTTGATGCGCTTTCGGTTGTATCAATATGTAATTATAATTAATCATTTTAAAGATGAATTATATCTCTGTGAGAATATAATTTCCGGTCTGGAAAGTGAACTGAATGTTGTGGAGTCTCTCATACGGAGCCGCGATGTGCCATTATATCCCTTTGCTACAGCCGGAGAGGAAATGACAAACCTGACAGATGAAGGGTACATGGAATTGGTTAAACAGGGTATAGCTCATTGTAACCGCGGAGATGTTTTTCAGGTTGTTTTGAGTCGCCGTTTCAGCCAACGTTTTGCGGGCGATGAGTTTAATGTGTACCGGGCTTTGAGGAGTATTAACCCTTCACCTTACTTGTTTTACTTTGACTACGGAGATTACAAGCTGATTGGTTCTTCACCCGAAAGCCAGCTGATAGTCAGCAATGGAAAAGCCGTGGTGCATCCCATAGCAGGAACATTTAAGAGAACGGGCGACGAAGCTCACGATAAGAATAAAGCCGACGAATTGTTGAATAACAGTAAGGAGAATGCGGAACATGTTATGCTGGTAGATCTGGCAAGAAATGATTTGAGCAGAGCGTGCAGCAAAGTGAAAGTTAGCAGATATCGGGATGTTCAATACTATTCTCATGTTATTCATCTGGTAAGTGAAGTAACCGGCGAGGTGCCCGCAGGCACAAATCCCTTCCGGTTACTGGCGGCCAGCTTCCCTGCCGGAACATTGAGCGGCGCTCCGAAAATAAAAGCCATGGAACTCATCAGAAAATATGAGCCGGAGCGAAGAGGATTTTACGGAGGATGTATCGGTGTTGTTGGGTTTGACGGTAGCTGCAATCAGGCTATTATGATCCGGAGTTTTTTATCGAAGGATAATACGCTGGTGTATCAGGCAGGTGCGGGGATTGTATCTGCAAGCCAGCCTGAACAGGAACTGGATGAAGTAAACAATAAATTAAACGCATTGAAAAAGGCTATTGAACTGGCATCAACACTTTAAAACCAAACTGATGAAGTTGTTAGTTTTTGATAACTATGATTCGTTCACCTATAATCTGGTGCATTTGGTCGAACATATTCTGCATCAGAAAGTGGACGTGTTCCGGAACGATCAGATTACACTGGAACAAGTAGCTGAATATGATAAGATTATTTTATCTCCCGGCCCGGGAATTCCGGAGGAAGCAGGACTGCTACTATCGTTAATTAAAACATTTGCCGCGTCAAAATCAATTCTCGGCGTCTGCCTGGGACATCAGGCAATTGGTGAAGCCTTTGGAGGAAAATTAAGAAATCTGGAGACTGTTTATCACGGTATCGCCACAACAGTTATAGTTACTGATAGTCAACAAACAGAAGGAAAAGGTTTGTTTGCCGGAATGCCGCAGGAGTTTGAAGCCGGACGCTACCATAGCTGGATAGTGGAAAAAGCCGGACTGCCAGACGATCTCGTCATTACTGCCGAGGATCAGAACGGCTATATAATGGCGATGCGGCATAAAACACTGGATGTTCAAGGAGTACAGTTCCATCCTGAGAGTGTACTCACACCGCATGGAGAAACTATTCTAAGAAACTGGCTTTCCAGATAGTTCAAATGAAGATATTGGAAAATCAGGGTGACAAAAAGTAAAAACGCGATGAAGAACATACTGCAATATTTATTCGAACATAAAACACTGAACCGGAAGCAGGCGAAAGAAGTATTAGTTAATATTTCTAACGGACAATACAATGAATCTGAAATAGCTTCATTTATTACGGTGTTCCTAATGCGTAGCATCACCATTGAGGAAATTCAGGGATTCAGAGATGCATTACTGGACCTTTGTATACGCGTGGATTTATCGTCATTTGAAGTGATGGATATAGTAGGCACGGGTGGAGATGGAAAAAATACGTTTAATATTTCTACACTATCCTGCTTTATTGTAGCGGGGGCCGGACAGAAAATTGCTAAACACGGAAACTATGGGGCATCTTCAGTGAGTGGAGCCTCAAATGTGATGGAACAGTTAGGATATAGGCTCAGCCGGGATTCCGATAAATTAAGAAGAGAAGTGGATGAAGCAAATTTCTGCTTTTTACACGCGCCACTTTTTCATCCGGCCTTAAAAGCAGTAGGAGGTATCCGTAAAAACCTTGGCATCCGAACCTTCTTTAATATGCTAGGACCGATGGTGAATCCGGCGTTTCCTCAGTTTCAGCTCGTGGGAGTCTATAGCCTGGAAATGGCAAGAATTTACAATTATCTGTTACAACAGGAGGGGAAGCCGTTTACGATTATTCATGGACTCGATGGTTATGACGAAATATCCCTTACCAACGATACAAAAGTTATCACCCGGGAGGGTGAACGAATTCTGAAACCTGAAAACATCGGAAAAAGAATGGTCTCGCCGTTAGACATATATGGAGGTAATTCAGTGGAAGAAGCTGCTAAGATTTTTCTACGGATTCTTCAGGGTTCAGGTACCTGGGCGCAGAATGCCGTAGTTCTGGCAAATGCAGCCATGGCACTGGAATGTACAGGAAAGTATAACAGTTATGATGATGCTTATCAGGCCGCAGTGGAGAGTCTGGAATCAGGGAAAGCACACAACATGTTTAAGAAGTTGATGGAATTGCAAAATTGAAAGAGAATTTGTTCGAGGTACAACAGGTCACTGAAATAAATTAAAAAACTATTACTGGAGATGAATATTCTGGACAAAATAGTCGCAACTAAAAAACTAGAAGTTGAGGAAGCCAAACGAAGAGTCTCTGAAGAACAGTTGCGGGATAGTAATAGCTTCTTCCGGACCTGCTTTTCTTTGAAAGATTCACTTCTGAATCCTTCAGGGACCGGGATTATAGCAGAATTTAAAAGAGCGTCGCCTTCTAAGGGAAGATTTAATGCGAGTGCGGATGTGCTGGAAGTTACAACTGCATATACGCGGTTCGGTGCTTCCGGACTATCGGTGTTAACCGATGAAAAATATTTCTGTGGAAGTTCAGAAGATTTAAAGAAGGCTCGCACGAATGAAATACCCATTCTCAGAAAAGATTTTATTATTGATTCCTATCAGATTCTGGAAGCAAAATCTATAGGCGCAGATGTGATTTTGCTTATAGCTGCCTGTCTTTCGCCGCTTCAGGTTCAGGAATTTACTTCGATAGCCCGATCGATTGGCATGGAGGTTTTACTGGAATTGCACAGCGAAGAGGAATTAGGACATATAGGCACGGAAAATAACCTTATAGGTATCAATAACCGGGACCTTAAAACCTTCCGGGTAGATGTTCAGCGTTCAATAGAGTTGAGCAGGCAGATTCCAGATGAAAAACTGAAGATAGCAGAAAGCGGTATTACGGATGTGGATGTCATCAGGTTGCTGAAAAAGAATGGATTTCACGGGTTTCTCATTGGTGAAAACTTTATGAAACACGCAAATCCAGGCGAATCATTTAATCGGTTTGCTGAAGAGTTAATAAATAACCAACTGCTTTAGAAGCGACTCAAGTAGTACGATACCCGGAAGATGAACAAGAAATATTTACGAAAATGAAATTTAAACTGTGTGGAATGACAAGGCCGGAACAACTCATCAAAGTTGACGAGCTCGGAATTTCATTTGCTGGTCTGATATTTTATCAGCCTTCTCCCAGATATGTGTTGAATCGGATTTCACCAGGTGTGATTAAAGAACTAACACTGACTAACACCCGGAAAGTCGGCGTATTTGTAAATGATCCTGTTGAGATACTTCTGAAAACGGCTGACAAATGTGGGCTGGATATGGTACAACTGCACGGAGATGAGTCTCCGGAATATTGTGCTGATATATCAGAACATTTTCCTGTTATAAAAGTGTTCAGATTGACAGAAAATGAAAGGGTGCAGAATATGATAGATCCGTATGTAGACACAGTTGATTTTTTTATGTTCGATCGCAATGGCACCGGTTACGGTGGTACAGGCAAGAAATTTAACTGGGAACTTTTGAATCAAGCGGATTTGAATACGCCATATTTTCTGAGTGGTGGAATTACACCTGAAGATGTGGCTGCAGTGCGGTGGTTTAAATCTCTATTGCCGGCAGAAAACCTTTACGCTATCGACATGAATAGCGGGTTTGAAATTTCTCCGGGCTATAAAAACATGGAACTGGTAGCGCAGTTTGTGAATGAAATCAAGAACAATAAATCGAATTAAAATGAATAAACATTCATTTAAGGAGCCGGATGAATATGGCTATTACGGATCTTTCGGCGGAGCCTATATACCTGAAATGTTGTATCCCAATGTGGAGGAATTAAAAGAAAATTATCTCAATATCATTCAGGATAAAGATTTTCAAAAAAACTATCATCAACTTCTGAAATACTATGTGGGTCGGCCAACTCCTTTGTATTATGCAGGAAGACTCAGTGAAAAATATCAGACCCATATCTATCTTAAACGTGAAGACCTTTGTCACACAGGAGCGCATAAAATTAATAATACCATCGGTCAGATTCTTTTGGCCATACGGTTGGGAAAGAAACGGATTATTGCAGAAACAGGCGCCGGGCAGCATGGTGTTGCTACGGCAACTGTTTGCGCACTTATGGGGATTGAGTGTGTAGTGTATATGGGGGAAAAGGATATGGCCCGCCAGGCGCCGAATGTAGCCCGTATGAAAATGCTTGGAGCTGCTGTAGTTCCGGTAACCAGCGGCAGCAGAACGCTTAAAGATGCTACAAATGAAGCAATCAGACAATGGATAAACAGTGCGGCTGATACGCATTATATCATCGGAAGTGTTGTGGGGCCACACCCTTATCCGGATATGGTGGCGAGATTTCAGAGTGTAATCAGTGAAGAAATCAGAAGTCAGCTTAAAAATGAAACCGGTTCCGAACTTCCCGCTCGTGTTATTGCCTGTGTGGGCGGAGGTAGCAATGCCGCCGGCACATTTTATCATTTTCTGGATGATCTAACGGTAGAACTGGTAGCTGTTGAGGCAGGAGGACGCGGGGTGAGTTCAGGATTCAGCGCAGCAACAACCAGTCTGGGCACGCCGGGCATACTACACGGAAGCAAGAGCATTCTTATGCAGACAAAAGATGGACAGGTTGTTGAACCTCATAGCATCTCCGCGGGGTTAGACTATCCGGGTATTGGCCCGCTTCACGCACATCTCTTTGAAACCGGTCGTGCCATATTTCTTAACGCTACCGACAATCAGGCACTGGAAGCTGCCCGGGAACTGGCAAAACTCGAGGGGATAATCCCGGCCTTGGAATCAGCCCATGCCATTGCTGCTCTCAATCAACTTGAGCTGTCCCGCGAAGAAATAAATGTTATTTGTCTGAGCGGGCGGGGAGATAAGGATATGGATACTTATATGAAAGAAATAAACCGATTGTAATTACTATAACTCAAATAATGCTTGGATAATGGATCGGATTTCAGAATTGTTTCGGAATAAAAACAAAAAGGTACTTAACGTTTATTGTACAGCAGGTTTTCCCCGATTGGAGAGTACGCTTGAAGTGATGAAGGAGCTTCAGGATAATGGTGTGGATATAATTGAACTGGGGATGCCATACAGCGACCCGCTGGCTGATGGTCCGGTTATACAGGAAAGCAATACAAGGGCCATTGCAAATGGTATGACCACCTCTGTACTTTTCAGTCAGTTGAAAGATTTCAGAAAACACATTACCATACCTGTTGTGTTGATGGGATATATGAATACTGTAATGCAATACGGATTTGAACGTTTTTGCAAAGATGCAGCGGAAGTGGGGATTGATGGGTTAATTCTGCCTGATTTACCGGTTTATGAATTTGAATCCACTTACCGGGAAATTATCCGTGAAAACGGGTTACATTTTATATTTCTGGTTACTCCGGAAACCAGCGCAGAAAGAATAAAGAAAATTGACTCACTGAGTTCCGGCTTTCTCTATGCTGTTTCCTCCTCATCTACTACCGGAAAAAATACCGAAACTAACCACTTGCCTGAATATTTACAGCGTTTACAATCCTTACATTTGCAGAATCCTGTACTTGTGGGTTTCGGGATCAGCGATAGTAAGACGTTTAATGACGCTACTGCATACTCGCGCGGGGCAGTAATAGGTTCGGCCTATATCAGGGCACTGGGAGATGGCGGTGAGATTAAAGCTATAACAAAAGATTTTGTAGACCGGGTAAGACCAGTTTCGTAGAACAATTTCAATTGAACCTTTTATGGAAGTAGTGATCATAAAATATAATGCGGGAAATATTAAATCGGTTGAATTCGCTCTGGAGCGGATAGGAATAAATGCAACTGTGTCTGACGACAAGGAAATAATTCAACGTGCAGATAAAATTATATTTCCGGGTGTGGGTGAAGCGAGTAGTGCCATGTCCTATCTTCGCCAGTACGGGTTAGATGAAATAATTAAAGAACTGAAACAACCTGTACTTGGAATTTGTTTAGGTATGCAACTGCTGTGTCAGCATTCCGAAGAAGGCAATACAGAATGTCTGGGAATTTTTGATACTCAGGTTAAGCGGTTCGGTGATGAACTGAAAGTGCCGCAAATCGGCTGGAACAAATTGTCGGAAACTTCCGGTCCGCTGTTCCGTGATATGCAGGGTGAATCGTTCTGTTATTTTGTTCATAGTTATTATGCCGGACTTTGTGCAGATACTATTGCAGTTACAGAATATGGGTTGAAATTCAGTAGTGCTCTCAGCAAGAGGAATTTTTATGGCGTTCAGTTCCATCCCGAAAAAAGCGCAGAAGCTGGAGAAGCTATATTGCACAATTTTCTGACTTTGTAAATGAATTATATTTTACTTTAACGCGAGCTTAATGGAAATTATTCCGGCAATTGATATTATTGATGGTAAATGTGTCAGACTGACGCAAGGAGATTATACCCGGAAGAAAGTGTATAACGATAACCCTCTGGAAGTTGCCAGGCAATTTGAAGATGCTGGTTTCCGACGCCTGCATTTGGTGGATCTTGATGGCGCAAAGGCTGGTAAGGTTACGAATACCAGGGTTCTGGAGAGTATCGCTTCCCGTACATCTCTGATAATTGATTTCGGGGGAGGTATAAAAACTGAAGAAGATCTGAATAAGGTTTTTAATTCAGGGGCAGCTATGGCTACCATTGGTAGTTTAGCCGTGAAGAATGAATCTTTATTCACCGAATGGATAAAACACCATGGCCCCGATAAATTTTTTCTGGGTGCCGACGTAAAAGATGAAAAAATTACCATCAGCGGGTGGCTTGAGTCAACCGATATTTCGATTTTCGATTTTATAGATAAGTATCATTCGATCGGGATTAGAAATTTATTTTGTACTGATGTAAGTAAAGACGGAAAACTTGAAGGTCCGTCTGTTTCATTATACAAATCAGTTACTGAACGTTTCCCCGACCTGCATTTTATCGCCAGCGGTGGTGTGAGCGGTTTGAAAGACCTGGATGATTTAGAAGAAGCAGGTTGTAAAGGCGTAATTATAGGAAAAGCCATCTATGAAAATAGAATTAGTCTGAATGAGTTGAAGGGGAAAATAAGAATTCAAAAGTAAAATTCAACATTCAAAAGTGTTAACTAAACGAATCATACCTTGTCTTGATATTAAAGACGGCCGGACTGTTAAGGGGGTGAATTTTGAAAATATCCGTGATGCGGGAGATCCAGTAGAACTGGGGCGCTTATACGC
>DATCKB010000207.1:0-2387 GCA_036562505.1 Parasegetibacter sp.
GGAGATAGAAAGGAGGATGCAGCAACTCCACGACCTGTGTGCAGGAAATTACACAGCGAAAAGCGCATTCGATATGGCTCTTTACGACATCGCAGCAAAAGCAGCCGGAAAGCCGTTGTATGCCTATTTAGGCGGACAAAAAAAAGAGCTGAAAACTGATATTACGATTGGTATCGGCACACCGGAGGAAATGTCATCACTTGCATCAGAACTGGTCTCGCAGGGGGCAAACATAATAAAGATAAAACTCGGAAAAGGTTATCAACAAGATATCGAGCGGGTCAGACAAATCCGGGAAAAAGTCGGTGATAAAATCATTCTTCGGTTAGACGCAAATCAAGGCTGGGATTTTGATGAAGCCCGCACCGTTTTGACCGAAGTTGCTCCTTACCAAATCCAGTTCTGTGAACAACCGATGAGAAAACACTTTGACTATCTACTTCCGGAACTCCGGAAACATTCTTCGGTAAAGATAATGGCTGATGAAAGCTGTTTCGTTGACCACGATGCAAAGCGCTTGATAAGAGAAAATGCATGTGATTATATCAATATAAAGCTTGCAAAATCGGGCGGAATCCACGAAGCATTAAAAATTCACCATTCTGCAAATGAAGCAGGAATACCCTGTATGCTGGGCGCAATGCTGGAGAGTAAACTAGCTGCCACCGCAAATCTGCATCTGGCATGTGCATGTGAAGGAATTGAATTTATTGATCAGGATTCTTTTCTGCTTGGCCACCTTGAAGACCCGGTAAACGGAGGAGCAGTATATAACGGTTTTCGGATAACCATGCCTGATATACCTGGCATAGGGGCTGAACCCGACCCCGCATTTCTCGCACGTTGCGGAAAAATTGTAATTTAAAACTTAATAAAGTTTACGTCTATGTTTTTTCTGAACATATCATTATGTAATAAGATCAGAATTCTTGTAGCCATATTATTCACATCCGTTGCGATTTCAGGCTATTCTCAGAAAAAAAATATCCGAAATACTGAACTTCCGCCTGATATAGACCAATATATCGAAAACGTACTTAGTACTTTTAAAATTCCGGGGATTGGTATCGCGGTGGTAAAAGATGGGAAGGTATTGATGGCTAAGGGATATGGTGTCCGTAAACTCGGCTCACCGGAGCGCGTAGATAGCAAAACACTGTTTCCTATTGCTTCCAATACGAAAGCGTTTACCGCAACAGCACTTTCTCTGTTAGTTGCGGAAGGGAAAATTTCCTGGTCGGACCCCGTAGTCAAACATCTACCCTGGTTCCGTCTCTCCAATCCCTTTGTTACCAATGAACTTAATATAAAAGACTTACTTGTTCACAACAGTGGAATAGCCGCATATGCGGGCGATCTGATGCAGTTCCCTCCAACGAATTTCACAAGAACAGAAATCGTACGAAAACTGGAACACCTTCCACTTTCGGCTAGTTTCAGAAGTACCTACGCCTATGATAACGTATTGTATCTCGTAGCCGGAGAACTCATAAAAGCCGTCAGTGGAATGGAATGGGAGGATTTTATTCAGACCCGTATTCTGGATAAAGTAGGTATGACCGAAAGTTTCACCAGATTTTCTCTCTTCAGAAATAAGGGAAATATTGCCGCGTCTCATGCACCTGTAAATGGTCAGGTGAAACATCTCGAAAGTTTTTTCGAACAAGGATTCGGGGATGCTTCGAATCCCGCCGGCGGAATAGTTTCGAATGCTGAAGACATGGCTAAATGGCTTATTGTTCAGCTTGACTCAGGCAGGCTCGGTAACGGCGACAGATTATTGACTTCCTCCGCAGCTGCCGAATTATGGAAGGGAGTAACACCTATGCCTGTTTCGATAGCTCATAGCGCAGTTGCTCCGGCACAGACTGACTTCAATGCCTATGCGCTTGGATTCCGCGTACATACATACAGGAAACTTAAAGAGGTAACCCACGGCGGAAAACTCGATGGATTTGTATCGAACCTGAAACTATTTCCGGAATTAGGTCTGGGAATAATGATTATGACAAATCAGGAAACTACAAACGGTTGCCAGGCAATTGCCTACTATATTACAGATTATATAGCAGGATTACCAAAATTCGACTGGCTGAAAGGTTATGCGGAAGTAGAAGCCGCCCGATTCAGGCGAATTGCTGAAATAGAAAATTATTCAGAAGCCTCACGTGACAAAGGAAAAGGTCCCTCACTTTCACTTGAAAAATATTGCGGCACATACGAAGATGCGTGGTACGGAAAAGTGCATATATCAATGGAAAACGGGAAGATGAAAATGCAGTTCGCACATACGCCTTTACTTCAGGGAGAACTTGAGCACTGGCACTACGATACATTTGTTGTAAGATGGAAGGAAAGAAACCTTCGGGCAGACGCCTATGTAACAT
>DATCKB010000218.1:0-4417 GCA_036562505.1 Parasegetibacter sp.
TGGATTGGCAGCACTGGAAGCTATGGCTGCCCGTGTGCCAGTAATTTCAACAAATGCAGGCGGACTTCCGGAAATTAATATTCACGGTGAAACCGGTTTTATGGCAGACGTGGGTGATGTGGATACCATGAGTAAGTATGCCATCGAGTTGTTGGGAGATGAAGAAAAACTTAAACAGTTCAAGGCAAATGCGTTTGCTCAGGCCATGCGATTCGATATCGGGAATATTATTCCTGAATACGAAAAACTTTACAACAGATTTGTTCGCTGCCTGTAACTGATATTAATTCGAAACACCTGCTATTACTTCCGGAACGAATAAATGGATTTGACCAGACTGAAGTGAAAAAATAACTGCAGGGATTAAATAGTTAGAATTCTTTGTGGCAAAAGAAGAATGATTTATTTCTTCTTCAGCCAAAGTCTGGGGTTCTGGTTTCTCGTTTCCATAAGAACCTGGAAATCGAGCTCACCCACGCCATCAACGTTTGCCGCTACCTTTCCGATAACCTGACCAGTTTTTACCGTCTGACCTTTAGAAACAGTAGCTCCGGTTACACCACTGTAAACAGTAAAGTATTTACCGTGTTTAATCATAACCACCTGTGAATTTCCATCTAAGAAAAGTACACGCATTACCTCACCATCAAACACTGCCTTCACGTCGGTTCCCAGTAGAGTATATATAGTAATACCGTCATTTTCAAACTTAAGTCCGGTACCACTGAGCTCCTGCGTTCCCATTTCGTAGACTACCTCACCTCTATCTACCGGCCAGGGAAGCGAACCTTTATTGTTTTCAAAATTCGTTGAAGAGATTACACCGGCAGGAGTTAACTCGAAGTCACTTTTTACCCTCGTGGGTTTTTCATCTGCTTTAGTACCTGCATCAGTTTTTGTTACAGCTGTAGCATCGTTCCTGGCGACAGCATCATTTTTTGCCGGAGCATCATTTTTAGCGGTTGCAGCCGCAGCTTTTTTCGCGTCTTCGATTGCTTTTAATCTTTTCTGTTCTTCAATACGTGCGAGTTCTGCTTCGCGTTTAATCGCAGCTGCTATAGCGGCTTTCAGTTTCTGGTCCTGCGCTTTTTTAGTATTGATTTGCTTCTTAAGTTCGTTCTCCCTCGATCTCAATTTTGAAACTACCTGATCCTGCTCTTTCTTTTCTACAGCCAGTTCACTTCTTAATTTATCTTCTGTTTTCAGAACTTCAGCCTTTTCTAATCTCGCCAGTTTCAGGGCTTCTATCTTTTCCTCAATTTTAGCCTGCGTTTTAACAATGTTCTGTGCCTGTTGTTCGCGGTAGTTACGATATGATTTCAGATAGGCTACACGTCTGAGAGCATCATTAAAATTAGAAGCAGAAAAAATAAAGTTCAGAAAATCGTAATTGCTTCTGTTTTTATAAGCATACACTACGCTTTTAGCGTATTGCTGTTTGAGTGTATCAAGTTCTCTTTTCAGTTTGTTGATTTCCAGGGCAGATAAATACATATTATCGTTGATGACCCGGATTTCTTTATTGATATTTCTGATGGCCTGGAGGCGAAGGTTGAGTTTCTTCTGCAATAAAGCTGCTTGTCCAAGAGTAGTATTCTTAGATTTCGTTATTTCATTCAACGCTTTGGTGATCGATTCGATCTCCTTCTGAATTTCATCACGGTTTTTCTCCAGTTCTTCGCGGGTTTGGGCAACCGCAACCGAACCAACAACTAAAAACGCAATGATGTAAATAATTCTCCTGAACATAGCCAGCAAATTTACACCGGTTATCAATAGCATTCTTTAAAATAACGGTTAATTCCGGGTATAATTACGCGGAATGCTGAACGGAAATGATAAAGCTTCGTTAAAAGCATATTGTTTAAAATCAAGCTTGATGTCAATTTTAGTCTTCTCGGCCAGCGTCAGATTTCTGAACGTAGAAAACCAACGGTCATTCTTCTGTTCGTAATTACTGTAATTTATAGAACCTGTGCGATTTCTCACTTCATCTTTATCGTCAATTTTACTGCTCTGAATGGTATAATTGTCTGCATTCAGAGTAACCAGATTTTTATACCAGCTTCCCACATGAAGCAATGAAATAATATTATTTCCCAGATGATAGGAGGAGATATTGCTGTCGAGGTAAACCGGATTACCGATTAACAGATCCTGCACCATGCTGAAGCTGAGCGGAATTTTGGTGACTTCGGTAAGATAGCTGAACGGATGAATTTCGTACTGTTTATTGAGTTTATCCATCAATCTGATAGAATCGGGAGTAATCATTACCCGGAGCGCTTCAATACCCAACACAGCGGTTATTGAAACCCATATTGCGCTATCTTTTTTCATCCGGAGATTAGCTGATACTTCGTTTTTCTTACCATCACTTCCCGCAAAATCCACTTTTATTTTTGCGGAGAAACTTTCGTAGTCGATATAATTACCCCGGAGTTTTTTGATTGCGTCAGTAATCAGCGCGGCGGAATCCACTACCCCTGTACTATCCTTTACCACTACAGCCCCATCTTTGGGGTCGAATACATTCTGTATTTTTTTGGCTGATCTGCAACCTGCAATTAACAGAACGGACCCAACCAGTACTAACCAGATACCTTTTGCCATTATTCGGTTTTTAGATACAAATGAATTACTCCATTCAAAATTTATGCTAGGCCTATGATTTAATTCTAATGGTTTCCCGATTACCCAATCGGCCTTCCTCTTTTCCTACTGTTTTCCGGTATGTCCAAAACCTCCGGCATTTCGGGCCGTTTCATTAATAGCTTCAACTTCAACCCATTCTGCCTGGTCAACTTTACTGATAATCATTTGTGCGATGCGGTCGCCGGGGTTGATGAACTGCACCTGGTCAGACAGGTTTATCAATATCACTTTAATCTCACCCCGGTAGTCGGCGTCAATTGTTCCCGGAGAATTCAGACAGGTAATTCCATGGTTAATGGCAAGTCCGCTTCTTGGTCTGATTTGCGCTTCGTATCCGGCTGGAAGTTCGATGAACAGACCGGTTGGTATGAGTGTTCTTTCGAGAGGCTTCAATGAAACCGGAGCTTCCAGATTAGCACGGATATCCATTCCGGCAGATCCTTCAGTGGCATAACGGGGAAGATCGTTCGCAGAATGATTGACTACTTTGACGACAACTTTGGACATGTCGCAAAAGTAGGGATAATATAAGAAAAGGAAGCAAGGTTTAGGGCGTCATTACCTACCTCAGGCCTCGCTCTTCTTCAGCAGAACGGTAGCGTAAGCTGTGAGTCCTTCACCCCGTCCCACAAATCCCATTTTCTCTGCAGTAGTGGCTTTTACGGAAATATCATCTTTACCGATGTGCAGAATTCCGGCGATGGTTTCCTGCATGGAAGAGATATAGGGTTTGATTTTGGGAGCTTCCAGACACAGAGAGCTGTCAATATTTACGATCTGATAACCTTTTGCGCGGATCATTTCGTATGTACGTGCCAGTAATATCTTGCTGTCGATATCCTTGAATTCTGCAGATGTATCGGGAAAATGCACACCAATATCACCTAATGCGAGCGCGCCGAGCATAGCATCGCAGATTGCGTGAAGCAACACATCAGCATCACTGTGGCCCACAGCTCCTTTTTCAAAGGGAATTTTAACTCCGCCAATCCAGAGATCACGTCCTTCAGCTAATCGATGGAAATCAATACCAAATCCTATGCGCATGGTTGGAAATTCAAAAGTGAAAATTCAGAAATAATACCTCAATGTTCGATCATCGAAGTCAGGGGTCAAAAGTATAAAATTAAAACGACTCCCTGAGGACAGAGAGCCGTTCTGAAATTCTTTATTTTGGGCTGATTGAAACTTCAGTTCAGCAGTAAAAGTCGAAAAACGAATGATAAGTTAGAAAGCAGCCTTTCATTTGCCTTTTTAGGTTTGTCTCGCATGAGGGCGAGATGAAATTTGACTTTCTTTAGTAGTCTGAATTCAAATCAAATGAAATTCCGAACCTCAGTGTATTCGACAATGGGTTTCTGCTGATACCGCTGCCTGAAGGAACAAGATAGGAGAAATTCAGGTTGATGACATTGTATTTGATACCAGCACCAACAGTGAAATATTTTCTGTTTCCTTTGGTTTTGTCTTCAAAGAAATAACCAACTCTGAAGGCAAACTGATCGTTGTACCAGTATTCTGCACCCAGACTGAATTGTAATTCTTTTAATTCTTCGCCGAATCCGCCCGGAGCATCACCGAAAGAACTTAACCAGCTGGATGGTACACTTTTAGATCTGTAATCTGCCAGTTTTGCAGAATCTTCTGCAGTTGGAGCTGCAGTCGTTGGGAATACTGGTGGTGTTGGAACCATCAGTTTATTAATATCCAGAGCAAAGTTGATTTTATTGGCTTCGTCGAAAATTTTAGTGTAGCCTATTCC
>DATCKB010000227.1:0-2773 GCA_036562505.1 Parasegetibacter sp.
ATCTTAGGTTAATGAAGTGCTGCCGAAGCATATAGCGCAAGGATATGTACCAGTAAAACCAGCGACTTATCTGCCCTATACAGATGCGGGTTGCAGTTGTTGCGAAAGTCTTGTTCATGGATTCATAACCCGAAGGTCGGCGGTTCAAGTCCGCTCCTCGCTACAGAAAATATAATCAAATCTTAAGGGGCTGTTCATTCGAACTGCCCTTTTTCTATTTTTAAGTGGCCGTTCAACAGTTCCTTATACCATTCTTCCAAAAATGAAATTACTCCACCAAATATTAGTAATTTTAATGTTCAACGGGGCATGATCGGAACAATAAAAATGTTTGAACTGTCTGGTTGAAACCACTAAAAAAAATCCACATGATGAAGAAATTTAGCATTTTTTGTATGATCATGGCCTTCGCTGGCATGATTTCCTTTCAGGTTAATGCTCAGGGAAACAACGCTGAACCTACCCTTAAAGTTGGAATGAAAGCTCCGAAATTAGAGGTTGGCCAGTGGTTCAAAGGAGAACCGGTGACTGAGTTCAAACCCGGACATGTTTACGTTATAGAATTCTGGGCGACATGGTGCGGACCATGCCGCGCTGCAATGCCACACCTTTCTGAACTATCGAGGCATTACAAAGGTAAAGTGACTTTTATCGGCCTGGACGTTTGGGAACATGGAAAGGAAATGCCCGAAGGTGATTTTTATGAGAAAGCACGCACATTTACTCAGCGACTGGGTGATGGTATGGATTACACCGTTGGTGCAGATAATCCTGACAAGTATCTGGAACAAAACTGGCTGAACCCTGCAGGAATCCGCGGTATTCCTTCTTCCTTTGTAATTGATCAGAAAGGTGATATCGTTTGGATCGGCCACCCCATCAATATTGATCCGGTTCTGGAGCATGTAGTTAACGGCACCTACAACGAAACTACAAAGGCTGAAATTAAAAAAGCTGCAGACGAGCAGGCCGCGAAGAATAAAGAACACATGGCAAAAATAGAGGAGTATGGAAATGCAAAAGACTACAAAAACTATATTGCTACGATGGATAAGCTGATAAATGAAAATCCTTCCAGAGCAAGCAGTTATATACCGATTAAGTTTAAAATAGTACTGGAGTCTGACCAGAAAGTTGCCTTAAAAATGGCAAAGTCTTTATTGAAAACCGAGAAATCAAACCCTATTCTGCTAAGCAATGTAGCGAATTCTATATTAGATAGTGTTCCATCAAATAAAAAGCTGACTAAAGTTGCACTTTCAATGGCGGAAATCGTTGGTAGCCGCAGCCTTGAAAATGATTTCTCTGCCAACCAGTTGTTGGCTAAAGCTTATCATGCTCAGGGCAATGTGTCAAAAGCAGTGGCAGCACAACAGGTGGTAATTGATTTCCTGAGCAGCTATCCTTCCAGTCCGCAAATAGACAAGATGAAAGCTGACGCTCAGGCTGCGTTGGAGAAATATAAGAACGGTAAAAAATAAGCCGTTAATCAGACTGGTTTCCTACAGGTCTGACTGAGCTAAAATATTCCGAAAATAGAAAGAGGCTGTATCGTTGATACAGCCTCTTTCTTTTAGATTTGTTTTTATTCGGTCGCTTGTTTGCGCTTACTGCACGAAAGGATTCCATAAACCATCCGTCAGTGGAATGCCCCAATGAGGATTATATTTCAAAATTTCGTTGGTAAGCGGTAATGTGAATGAATGCTTGTTAAGCGTTACCGTAAATGTTTTCGGGCCAATAGTGTGAGTAAGCGAAGTTTGACTCCATGGCTTACCGGTATCGTGGAAATAACGCTTGATGTCAACAGTTCTGTGGAATGAGTTGTATGGCATTTCACGTCTACGCTCTTTCAGAATTTCATTCAACAACTGATCCTGATTTAGTCCGCTTCCTCCCGGAAGATCTGTAACTGTAATCGGGTCACCGCTTGCTCTCACATAGCGGTATCTTCTCAGTAAGTTCAGGTCGGTCAGCGCTTCAGTAAGTTTATTAGTCCGTGCATTGGCTTCTGCTCTCATCAACAATACTTCCGGATAGGTAATACCATGACTACGGGTAAGTTTGTTTGCACGATACCACATTTCCTGAATGCCGTCGTTAAATCCACCTGCAAAAGTTGCACCGTTTCCTTTCAGCATAAACAGCTTATATCGGAGGTCATTATCTTTATCAAACAAAGCTTTGTAGCTGTCTGATGGATAAATACCTGACGACGAAGCGGCTCTTCTCCAGAAAAGGTTCTCACGACCTCTTGCTTCTGAAAAAGGCTCAGACGTGTTTACTACCCCGTTCGGAGCATATTCTATTGAAAGTGAAACTGCATGGTCCGTTCCGTCAACGGGAGGAGTGCCTACCACTCTATATCTGAAATCGTTGAAATCATAAATCAGTTTGCTTGCATCTCCACCAGCTGCAACCCATGAATCATTAGCTTCCTTAAGCATGTTCGGCCAGTCTCTTTTATACATAAAGTACTGAGCTCTGATTGCGTGTAGAGCCGACTTGTTCGCCCAGATCGGACTTCCAACTATGGTTGGAATATCCGCCAAAGCTGCTTCAAGGTCTTCCCATATTTTAGCAAACAATTCCTCGGTATCACTCAATTGCGGATTTGGAGTTGTAGGAGAAGATGTAGTACGGAAAGGCATTTTAGGATCTTTTGCTACTTCAAAATATGCTTCACCCTGCATTTCAAGGCGACGTTCATTTCCTGCGAAGGCGGTCGGATAACGAATGGAGCTCTCTGCATTCAGCCATACACGCGTACCAT
>DATCKB010000234.1:0-2142 GCA_036562505.1 Parasegetibacter sp.
TGTCCCGGCTGAGTAACGTTCAAAAAAACATTCCGGTAACCCGTTGTTCAATCTGTTCAAAACCTCGGATCTGAAATTATCTTGTAGCGTCTTCCACATGGTTGATAATGGTTCCAATGCCTTCGACAGTAGCCTCTACTACATCCCCTGGCCAGAGCCACTCCTGAGGAACGCGTCCGGCTCCTACACCTGATGGAGTTCCTGTGGCAATGATATCTCCCGGTTCCAAAGTAAATACCTTGCTCAGGTCCTGAATTAAATCGAAAACATTGAACAACATAAAACTGGTGTTACAGTTTTGCTTTTCAATGCCGTTTACTTTCAATGACAGATTGAGGTTATGAGGATCGCTGATTTCATCACGGGTAACCAGTATCGGTCCCATCGGAGCAAATGTGTCCTGTCCCTTTGAAACAATCCACTGGCCTGCACGGCGGCAATCTCTTGCACTGATGTCGTTTATGACCGTGTATCCGAAAACATGATCCAGTGCCTTTTCTTTCGGGATAAATTTTCCGCCTTTCCCGATTACTACACCAAGTTCTACTTCCCAGTCGAGTTGTTGAGTCAGATTTTTATTATGTTTAATTGCCTGCTTTGTGCCGATTACGGCTGTTGGCGGTTTAGAGAAAATAACCGGCTCCTTTGGAAGATCCGGTGGTGTGTCCAGAATTCTTGCAGATTCACTGACATGGTCAGTATAATTTAATCCGATTCCAAAAATATTTTTTCTGGGTTTTGGAATAGGGGCTAGTAAATCTACTGTATCAAAAGGAACTGCAACCGGGGATAATATTTCCGCTGGGGTGTTCGCAATTGCTGTTTCCAGTTGCGCTACAAATTCAAGTCCGGCATCTATCATTTCCAGCATAGTGGATGGAATCTGCATGCCGATTTTATCGCCTAACGCTACAGCATCTACTACTTTATCATTGATTAAAATTCCGAGTTTAGGACCGTCTGATGATTGGTAGGTTAAAAGTTTCATTTTATAAATTCAATAGTCAACATTCAAGTTTAAAAATCATCCCGACTTGCAGCGGGACGAAGGTCGAATTCGGTATCCGGTGTTGAGAAGCCAGGGGATGGTTCCGCGGAAGCCGCTCCTCTAGCTTGTTACAGTCTGATATCCGTTATTTTCCGTATATGCTCTTTCCTGATACAATCCAAGAGCAGTAATTACCGGTAAGTCGTTGAACGAAAACAGGCAGGCGTCTTCGGTATCCGAAAGGTTAACGTGTTCATGAACCATCCATGAAGGAATGCAGAAGATATCACGCTCTTTCCAGTCGAATCGCTTACCTCCGATAATAGAATAACCTTTTCCTTTTGCACATTGATATACAAACGAACCTGTATGCCTATGCGCTTTTGTATGTTCAGAAGGGCGGAGCAGTTGCATGGATGCTCCCAGGGTTTGCATTACCGGGCCTCCCGTGAGAGGGTTTGTGTACTGCATGATAATCCCGTCGTAAGGTGAACCTTGGTTAACTTTTGAAGCTGCCTTCAATGCTTTATAAGTAGATTCCCAGGAGTATTTGAATAAGGGTGAATAAGGTTTGTTCCATTTTTCATCCGGAGGAATAAGACCGGCTCCGCTGTAAGTCAGTGGTGAATAATCCACCGGATATTTAAGTTCCTGTCGTCCATCCAAGACAGCGTAATCATTTGCTTCCAGCGCATTCACCAATGGTATATCTAGTCCGTCCTGCCATATGCAGGTTTCGCCATCAGCTTCTACTCCGTGTTCGTGCCATGCGCTGTTGGGAGTAATCACAAAATCATTCACCTCTAATGTGATTTTATTTCCATCCACAACGGTGTATCCTCCCTTTCCCTCCATGATAAACCTCAGGGCTGCTGCTTTATGGCGGTGGGCAGTGGTATTTTCCCCGGGTAGCGTAGCCTGAATTCCGGAATAGAGCCAGCCCACGGCTGCACTTACATCTTTGCGTTTATCGTTTACGAGGTAAACAACACGCCGCCCGGCTTTCTCGGGAGTAACCAGTTCAGTTGACTTAAATACGAGATCACGCAGATCATCGTATCTCCATAACATGGGAACAGAATTAGTCCGCGGCTCCCATGGTTCGATATCATTGGCTACAGTCCATAATGCGCCTGCACCGAGCACTTCCAGCT
>DATCKB010000249.1:0-5876 GCA_036562505.1 Parasegetibacter sp.
CAATAGCACCCAGAAAAGGAACGGTGTAACCGATCAATGTAAGCATCAATATAGAAAACAAAATCATGATCCATACCGGCTGACCGAGACTAAAACGAGCTTTTTTTCTGAAAAAGAGCATCAGAATCATGATTTCAATAATCAGAATTTCCAGAGCGGAAGGCAGATAAAGTAATTTCAGTCCTTCCCAGGGAAACGGCCGCAGCAATGAGTATTCCAGGGCATTAGGAAGCCAGAGCAAGCCAGACATCAGGTCTGATCCGATATTTTCCGGATTCAGGAGTGAATTTCCTTCTTCTTTTAAGAACTGGCCGCGTTTAAGATGCAGGGTCTCTAATATATTGTAATCTAAAATCAAATTCAGCAGCAGCAGTCCGGTTATCCCCGATAATATTACCACACCTGCGAGTTTCCATCCGCTCAGCTTAATTCCTTTAAAGTAAAAAATGACCCAGATCAGCCAGAAGGGAAGAATCATTGCGAAGACGTATGTTCGTATCAAAAGCAGAATGAGAAGTCCTGCTACAAGCAGAATAACCAAGGCTCCGGTTACTTTTCTGTATTGCATCATTTTCAGCGTAGAGAAGATGATAAAACAGATTCCGCTGAAAATCAGACCTTCTTTATACATTCCGCTTCCCCAGAACAGAAATGAGGGAAGGAAGAATGAACTTAAAACAATGATATTCTTTTTTTGCGGGAAGATGTCGAGAAAGAAGCGGTAGAAACAAGCCCAGCCGGCGAAGCTGATGCAGGAGAAAAAGAGAATATTTACATAGTAGCGACCACCGGAGAGTAGATTAAATACTGCAATTATTTTCAGATAGGCATTGGCCTGAAAGTCGTTCCAGAAAGTACTCGGGGGAGCACCCAGGCTCATATCCCAGTTCTGATAGGGATCATGAAAGATATTGGTAACAAATTCGGGGGGATGGTTACGCAGAATATCGGTTTCAATCAGACTGTCATAAAATGTTCTCCATGTATCAAAGCGAAAATCATAAAGAGGCCCGCCTATATAACCATAGAGCGCAGCCACAATTATTTTTATGATAAACAATGCGGTCAACTGCCCGGGGCTTAGCTGAAGCCACTTTGACACAGATTTCCTGCTGACAACAAAAAGCAGAACCAGTAAATATGCAGAAAATATGAGCAGGTAAGAAAAGGTCAATTCAAAAAAATTTGTCTATTTACCAATGATATTTTGAATCTTATTGAGGTAAATATCCAGAATTTTTTTCTCATCGTAATGTGCTTCAACCAGAGAACGGCTGACTTTCCCCATTTTTACGCGTTCTTCGGTGGAAAGGGCATGTAATTGCATCATCTTAGCCGCCAGATCCTGAGGATCCCGGATATTGCAAAGAAACCCGTTCTCATTTTCCATCACCAGTTGTTCGCAGCCCACATTTCTGGTGGTGATAATGGGTTTCCCCATACTCGCGGCTTCAAGGAGAACACGTGAAAGTCCTTCGCCGTAGTAAGAAGGGAGTACAACACAATCAGAGCTGTCAACAAACGGGCGAATGTCTGTGGTTTCTCCGAAATAGCTCACAATTTTCTCCTTTTGCCAGTTGAGCAAATCAGAAAATGACACCGTATTAGGATTCTTCTGATCAATAAACCCGATCATGTTAAAATGGACTTCGGGATGTTTTGCTTTTACTATACGGGCAGCGGCTACAAAATCCAGCACGCCTTTGTCTTTGAGCATACGCCCCGCGTAAAGGAATGTGAGCGGGTGATCGGGAACTTTGGAACTGGCCTTAAAATGCTCTGTATCGACTCCTTCACCGGGTAATACTATCGAAACCGAATTATCAGCGATTCTTTTTTCCATGAACACTTCGCGGTCGCTTTCATTAAGGAACCACACTTCGCGACTTTTCCGGAGTGCCATTTTATAAAGAAATACTACTAAGCGGTTCAGTTTGTTATCGTGTGTGAAGGTATGTCCGAGTCCGGTAATTACAGCAATGGAAGGAATACCGCAGGAAGACGCAGCCAGACTACCATATATGTTGGGCTTTATGGTATAGTGAAAAATAAGATTTGGCCTGTACCGACGGTAAATTTTTCTGAGCGACCGGTAAGTGCGCCATTCTTCAAGGGGGTTGGTACCATAGTTATTCATATCCAGCGGCACGTACTCTACCCCTTCTGCCAGCAAGGCAGCACTGAAATTATCCTGGGGAGCAATTACCAGAACCCGGTAATTCAGCTCCATGAGCTTTCTTATTAATCCCCGTCTGAAATTATATATGCTCCAACTGGTGTTGGCTACTAATGCTATCGTTTGCAGAACAATTGCCTTTTTAAAATTAATATTTCTCAAAGTACTCATTAATTGGAAATGAGCAACTCTGAATTGACGAATATCAAAACATTAAGTCAGAAGATTGTTTTGCAATCTTCCTTTTTCAACAAGTGGTAATAACGCCTTACTGATAGAAGGATTGTGTAAAGCTGCGAGATGCCTTAAATGATGGCAGTCTGTTCCCGCCAGGTCGATCATATCTTCATTTACAAGATATTTGGCGGCGGCAGCGGACTCCGGACCGTAATAACCGGCAAATGAAAGACAGTTTACCTGAAACAAACATCCTGCTTCTTTAAGCTCGCGGTACATAGCGCGGTTTTTTGCCGCATAACCATAGCGTTCGGGATGCGCCAGAATAGGCTGATAGCCTTTTAGCTGTAAATTGAAAATTGTTTCTTTATATCCGATAGGAGGGCTGACGAATGACATTTCAATCAGAACCAGGTTATCCTTAACCGTTAGTAAAGGTTCCCCTTTATCCAACAGTTCATTAAAATGATCATCAAGCATATACTCCGCGGCAAAACTAACGGATATGTTCAACTGCTTTTCCTCTTTGGCAGTGATAAGCTCATTATAAGCAGGTTCAATTGTGCTGCGATCATTTCTATACAGATCGTAAATAATATGCGGGGTGGTGATGAGTTTAGAAAAACCCAGTTTCTGCATCCCGGTGATGAGTTCGAGAGAGGTGGTTATGTCGGCCGCGCCATCATCTATCCCCGGCACAAAATGCGAGTGCATATCAGTCTGTAAAAGCTGACCGACTGGTATTTCTGGTCTGGATTTTTTAAATATCGAAAACATAACGCTGCTAATTTAGCCTCTTATATCGGAATAGCCACATCTATCAGATTAACGGTTGATACCCAAATGCGTCTGTTGCTCACCGTGAGCCAGGTTATTGACCCTGTCTTTTAACCCTGGTAACATATTCCTGATAAGTTCTGGTTATCCCATCTTTCAGAGAAACAGAAGCTTTCCAACCGAGAGCAGTTAGTTTGCTGACATCCATCAGTTTACGCGGTGTGCCGTCGGGTTTGGAAAGGTCGTGAACAATCTCTCCCTCATAACCTACTATTTCACGAATCATCAGGGCTAGGTCTTTTATAGCTATATCTTCGCCTACTCCTATATTTATTAACCCTGGTTCATCATATTCACGCATCAGAAAGAAGCATGCGTCGGCCAGATCGTCTGCGTGCAAAAACTCTCGTTTTGGAGTACCTGAACCCCATAGAGTTACATCCGGCAGATTATTGACTTTGGCCTCATGAAATTTGCGGATAAGTGCTGGTAGCACATGAGAGTTATTGAGGTCGTAGTTGTCATTCGGACCGTACAGATTAGTAGGCATCACCGAAATAAAATTGCATCCGTACTGGGAGCGGTAGGCATCGCATAATTTTATCCCGGCAATTTTAGCAATTGCATAAGGTTCGTTGGTTGGTTCCAGTTCCCCTGTAAGCAGGTATTCTTCCTTCAGCGGTTGAGGAGCGAGTTTGGGATAAATACAGGATGATCCCAAGAAAAGCAGTTTTTTCACTCCATTCAGATAGGAAGCATGAATCACATTGCTTTCTATCATGAGATTATTGTAGAGGAACTCTGCTCTGAAGGAATTATTTGCCAGGATACCTCCTACTTTGGCCGCAGCCAGAAAAACATAATCCGGTTTTTCTTTTTCGAAAAATTCATTCACTGCCGCTTGATTGGTAAGGTCTAATTCCGCAGAAGTACGGGTTACGATATTCATGTACCCGGCTTTAGACAAACGTCGCATGATGGCAGATCCCACCATCCCTCTGTGTCCGGCAATATATATTTTACTTTTTAGCTCCATTGGTATAACATTAGCAGAAGCAACTTTTTTGGGAAAGCTGTTCCTTACTTGTTTATAGAATTTTTCCGTAATAACCTTAGCTTATGTTTGATTTTATACCATTTAAAAACCGAAATCTAATTACCGGTAATCATCTGTAATAAATCCGTACCACTATTCATACTGATTCTTAATTCCGAATCCTGATTCTTTAAGCAGTTTTTCCTTTCGGAAGCATTCCACATCAGCCGCTACCATTTCTTTCACGAGCAGGGGAAGATCGTATTTTGGTTTCCAGCCAAGTTGAGTTTGGGCTTTGGTAGGATCACCGATCAGCAGATCTACTTCAGTCGGACGGAAGTAGCGGGGATCTACTGCAATTACTTCCTTGCCGACTTCTACCGGGAACTCAGGGTTAGAACTGGATTTTACAATAGCGGTTTCGTTTACACCTTCACCGCGGAATTCAAGTTCCACCCCTACTTCTGCAAATGCCATTCTCACGAATTCCCGAACCCGTGTAGTTACACCTGTGGCGATTACATAATCTTCGGGTTTTTCCTGCTGAAGAATCAGCCACATTGCTTCTACATAATCCCTGGCATGGCCCCAGTCGCGCTGCGCGTCGAGATTACCGAGGTAAATTTTATCTTGTAGTCCGAGTGCAATCTTTGCCACCCCGCGGGTAATTTTTCTGGTTACGAAGGTTTCCCCTCTCAATGGTGATTCGTGGTTAAAAAGTATACCGTTTACAGCGAACATATTGTATGCTTCGCGGTAGTTCACTGTAATCCAGTATGCGTAAAGTTTTGCCACGGCATAAGGTGAACGCGGATAGAACGGTGTGGTTTCTGACTGAGGTACAGCCTGAACGAGTCCGTATAACTCCGAAGTAGAAGCCTGATATACTTTCGTTTTTTTGGTCAGTCCGAGTAACCTGACAGCTTCCAGTATGCGCAAAGTTCCTATACCGTCGGCATTAGCAGTATATTCAGGAGTTTCGAAACTCACATGAACATGGCTCATAGCTGCAAGGTTATAAATTTCATCAGGCTGAACTTCCTGAATGATACGAATAAGGTTTGTAGAATCTGTCAGGTCTCCGTAATGGAGTGTCAGCTGAACATTTTTTTCATGAGGATCCTGATAGAGGTGATCGATACGATCGGTATTAAACAACGAACTTCTCCTTTTGATTCCGTGCACCTGATATCCTTTTGCGAGCAGCATTTCTGCGAGGTAGGCTCCATCCTGACCTGTGATACCGGTAATCAACGCAATTTTACTCATCCTGTAATTTTTAATTATTTATGATATTGAAGATTTTATGATAATACGATTCTGAATATTGTTCCGGACGTTTTTTCATCAATGAAAAGGGTTATTCCTCATTGAAGCCACATTATCTTTTTACAAACTGCCCCAGTTTCCGGAGTGGTTTCAGATAAAGGGTAAAAAAATAAGGGTTTAGTCCGTTTAACTTCCAGGCCATTCTGTCTTCTTTATTAGCCTTGATTCTGTTTTTGAACGAAGCGTTGCTCAGGCCACCTGTTCTCATTTTTACGATAATCCGTGGAAGGTAAGCAATATTGAACTGATGTTTAACGAAGATACGTAGCATCAGCTCGTAGTCGGCCGCACTTCTCAGGGAAAGATTGAAATTTCCCACCTGGTCATACACTCTTCTTCTCACGAAAAAGGTTGGGTGAGGCGGCATCCATCCGTAGAAGA
>DATCKB010000256.1:0-2556 GCA_036562505.1 Parasegetibacter sp.
ACAAAGTTCGGATTACAGGAATTACTGCAATACGCCGACCGAAACTCGATGATACATGGCGTGGAAGTCAGGCTTCCTTTTTTAAAACATCAGTTGGTGGAGTTCTTGTTTACCCTCCCTTCCAACTTGCTGATTAATAACGGATTCGGAAAATGGATTCTTCGCGAAGCCATGCAAAAGGATTTGCCTCAGGAAATAGTGTGGCGGAAGGAAAAAGTAGGTTTTGAAACCCCCGACAGCCTCTGGATGAATGATGCCCGGATGACAGGGTTAGTTAAAAAGGCAGTGAAAACCCTTCAGGAAAAAAATATTCTGAATCGTGGTTTAACCACGTTACCCACCGACCCGCTGGTCCGCTGGCGCATACTCATGACGGCAGAATTTATGAAAAAGGTCTCAGGGTGATTTGAAAAGAAAAGATCATCTTTGCGGATATTGATGACCTAAAAACTGATGTTATGAAGCCAGGAACCAGATTTATTCACGCAGGTGTAGAACCAGATCCATCAACCGGAGCGATCATGACTCCGATATACCAGACATCCACTTATGTTCAGTCGGCTCCGGGTGTGCATAAGGGTTATGAATATGCCCGCACACAAAACCCTACCAGAGACCAGCTTCAGAAAGCTCTCGCAGCATCCGAAAACGGTAAGTTTGGAATTTGCTTTGGAAGCGGACTGGCTTCAATAGACACACTGATGAAGATATTCAAGCCGGGTGATGAAATCATCAGTACCAATGATTTGTATGGCGGAACCTATCGTTTGATGATGCGCGTCTGGGAAAAATATGGTCTTAAGTTTCACTTCGCCGATCTCAGCAATGCCGATGCTGTAGCGCCGCTTATCAATGAAAACACAAAACTTATCTGGCTGGAAACTCCCACCAATCCTCTATTGAGAATTCTTGATATTGAGGCGATATGCAAAATAGCCAGACAGAAAAACGTACTGGTTGCAGTGGATAATACTTTCGCATCTCCATACCTTCAAAACCCGCTTGATCTGGGTGCAGATATTGTTATGCATTCAGCAACAAAATATTTAGGCGGACATAGCGACGTAGTGCATGGCTGCCTTATTGTAAATGATAAATCACTTGCTGATCAACTCTATTTTCTGCAAAACAGCTGTGGCGCAGTACCTGGTCCGCAGGATTGTTTTCTGTTGCTCAGAGGATTAAAAACGTTACACGTAAGAATGCAGCGCCATTGTGAGAACGGTGAGAAAATCGCTCATTTCCTTCGTAACCATCCTAAAGTGGATAAGGTTTACTGGTGCGGGTTTGAAGATCATCCCAATCACAATATCGCCAGAAAACAAATGCGCGGATTTGGCGGCATGATGAGCTTTACGCTTAAGGATGACAGTCAGGAAGCTGCTATGAAGGTATTGTCCTCAACCCATTATTTTTCTCTCGCTGAAAGTTTAGGCGGCGTAGAATCATTGATTGGACATCCGGCTTCAATGACACATGCGGCAATTCCCAGAGAAGACAGGATCAAAAACGGTCTGACTGATTCCCTGATCAGATTAAGTGTAGGAATTGAAGATGTTGAAGACCTCATGGAAGACCTTAAAAAAGCACTGTCATAATTCTTCTTCATGGAACCGAAGCTCAGAGCGTTTCTGGAAAAGAAACTGATTGAATACAATCAGCCTGAGTTTATCAAAGACGATCCGGTATGCGTTCCACACCGGTTCAGCAAAAAGCAGGATATAGAGATATCCGGGCTGTTTGCCGCGCTGTTTGCATGGGGTAACCGAAAAACGATAATTAATAAGTCCCTGGAACTAATGAGCCTGATGGACAATGCGCCGCATGATTTTATACTGAATCATACCGACGCAGACCTGAAAAAGTTATTGCATTTTAAACACCGGACTTTCAATGCTACCGACCTGCTCTATTTTGTTGCCTTCTTTAAATCCTATTACAGCCGGCATTCCAGTCTGGAAACTGCGTTTACTCAAAGTATGCATCGCAGTGACGTAAATACCGAAAATGCACTGATCGGTTTTTATAAATCCTTTTTTTCACTTGAGGAAATCCCTGAAAGAACAAGAAAACATATCAGTACACCAGCGAAAAATTCAGCCTGCAAACGGTTGAACATGTTTTTAAGATGGATGGTCCGATCAGATGACCAGGGTGTTGATTTTGGTATATGGAAGAGGATTCGTCCGGATCAGCTGGTTTGTCCGCTCGACGTACACGTTACCCGTGTTGCTGCAAAGTTCGGATTAATAAAAAGTTCTAAAACCAACTGGCAGACAGCAGTTGAATTGACCGGATGCCTGAAAACCCTTGATCCCCGGGATCCGGTTAAATATGATTTCGCTTTATTTGGCCTTGGAATAATGGAGAAATTCTAAAACCAGTAGAACCAATTGTTCTGAGTAACTTTTTGTTAGTTCTTGAACATCAGCTCCTGAACTTTAGCTTTATCTTCTTTTTCCTTTTTCAAATCAAACATGGTTCCGAATACCCGATCCCAGATTGTGGTGCTTACGCCAAAGCCCTGACCTTCATTTTTGTAGTGATGAAGATGGT
>DATCKB010000264.1:0-2045 GCA_036562505.1 Parasegetibacter sp.
CGGAAGCGTTTTCCGGACGGCCGACGCCTTTCTTGTACAGGGAATTTATTTATGCGGTTTCACCCCTCAACCTCCACACAGAGATATTCGCAAAACTGCTCTCGGAGCTACGGAAACGGTAGACTGGAAATATTATGATAAAACTGAAACTGCTGTGCGTGAACTGAAAGATAGCGGTTACGGGATTTATGCGGTTGAGCAGGTTGAAAGCAGCATACTTCTGGATGAGTTCAGTCCTCCTGTTGAAAAGCCTCTGGCCCTGATATTCGGCAATGAATTGGAAGGAGTGGGCGATCACTTGCTCCCTCTGGCGGACGGCTGTATTGAAATTCCTCAGTTGGGAATGAAGCACTCTTTAAATGTTTCCGTGAGTACTGGTATTGTTATCTGGGATTTATATTCAAAACTGAAAGCGGCCAACAGATGAAAACATTAAAGAAGTATCTGAGTCTGGTTAAATTCTCCCACACCATATTTGCATTGCCTTTTGCACTGATCGGATTTTTTCTGGCAGTCTGGTGGTTGCCGGGTGTCGCAGGTGAAGACCTTTCAGCTTTTTCCGGATTTAACCCCGGTAGCAGTGAAAATGATCAGGCGCTGTGGCTGAAATTTTTACTGGTGTTACTTTGTATGGTATTTGCAAGAAGCGCAGCCATGGCATTTAACCGTTGGCTCGATAAGAATTTTGATGCTAAAAACCCCCGTACTGCAATCAGAGAAATTCCGGCGGGTATCATCTCTGCAAACAGCGCATTAATGTTTGTGGTATTTAACAGTGTCGCATTTATTATTACCACCTGGTTTATTAATCCGCTTTGTTTTGCGCTTTCGTTTGTAGCCTTGTTTGTGATCCTTTTTTATAGTTATACCAAGAGATTTACACCACTTTGTCATCTGGTACTCGGACTCGGACTATCATTGGCACCAATAGGTGCATACCTGGCTATCACCGGTGTATTTCATGTGTTACCCGTGATATTTTCCTTCATTGTACTGTGTTGGGTAAGCGGTTTTGATATCATCTATTCTTTGCAGGATGAAGAATTTGACCGTTCTCAGCAACTACATTCCATTCCGGTGTGGCTCGGAAAAAAACGGGCGCTGAAATTCTCCAGAGTACTGCATGTGATAGCTGCAGTACTGGTAATTACAGCAGGGGGGTATGCAGGCTTTCACTGGCTCTACTGGGCAGGTGCATTGTTTTTTATTTCGATGCTGATTTATCAGCAGTCGATCGTCAAACCTCATGATCTGACCAGAGTAAATATTGCCTTCATGACAGCTAATGGAATGGCAAGTGTGATGTTTGCTCTTTTCGTGATCGCTGATCTCTGGGTCTGGTATTATCTGGAATTGAACTAATTTTACTGATGTCGAGAATACTAGCGATAGATTATGGATTGAAGCGTACCGGCCTGGCGGTAACTGATCCCCTGCGAATTATCGCAACCGGACTCACCACTATTCCTTCCTCCGAATTAATTCCTTTCCTGAAAAAATATTTTGCTCAGGAAAAGGTTGAATTGATCATAATTGGTGAACCGAAAAATTGGGATGACTCTGATACGCACGCCACACCTCTGGTGGAAGCTGCTATAAAAAAACTTGCTAAAGAATTCCCTCAGATCCCGATTGTGAAAGTGGACGAACGGTATACCTCCAAAATGGCATTTCAGACGATGATCGACAGTGGTTTGAAAAAGAAGGCACGAAGGAATAAAGCACTGGTAGATGAAATTGCCGCCACCATTTTATTACAGGAATACCTGAGGTCGATCGAATAAACTGGCCCGGTTGGGTTGTTATCCTAAACCCCTTGTTAAATGCGGGTTTTGGCGGAAATGACTGCTCAGAATTGGTTATTTTGGCTTAATTTTGCTGCAATTTTATAATATATGATTTTACCGATAGTCGCATATGGACATCCTGTTTTAAGAAAAATTGCTGAAGATATTGACGAGACTTATCCGGGTATTGAAAAGCTGATTTCCGATATGTGGGAAACCATGTATGCCAGCCATGGAATTGGTTTGGCTGCACCACAG
>DATCKB010000275.1:0-6774 GCA_036562505.1 Parasegetibacter sp.
TAAAAAGCAGACTATTTCCCGGAGGAGGATTACAGGAGCGTAAAGACAATCTCATTCCATTTTACTCACGGTATGGGGCTGATTTTATTGACACGATTTATCAGTATTCGCCAGCTTTTGGCGAAAAGTTCATAGTATTGCTGGAAGATAAACCAGCTTAAATAATATCAATTTTCAGATGAGTACAAGAATTACCACCCCCTTAAATGATCGTTGCGAAGGAACATGTGAACTGTGTACAGCAGAACCGGCTACAACCGCCTATGCGGTAAGCCCGAAAAACAATGATCATATTGCAAATGAAGTTGCACTTTGTGATACCTGCCTGAATAATCTGGAAAATAATGGTGATTCCGGTCACTGGCATTGCCTGGCGGGAAGTATCTGGAACACCGAGCCAAGCGTACAGGCTTTAAGCTATCGCATCTTATATGGATTAAAAGAACATGATTGGGCCGCTGAAATAATGGATTCTGTTGAATTGGATGAATCGGTGGTGAGTTGGGCACTAACCGCATATGAAGTGAAGGATGTTCACAAAGACAGTAATGGTACAGAACTGGTTAACGGTGATACGGTCGTACTCACTCAGAGTCTGAATGTTAAAGGAACCAGCTTTACTGCTCCTAAGGGAACGATTGTCAGAAAAATAAGATTGGTTCCAGATAATACCGACCAGATTGAAGGTAAAATAAATGATCAGACCATTGTAATTCTCACAAAATTTGTGAGAAAATCGTCATGATACTCTTATAGAAAATTCACCGCGAACGTATAGGTTCGCGGTGAATTTTGTTTTAGTCAGGTAATTTTTCCTAGTGGAAAGCCTTTTTTAAATCCGGCTTTCAACTCACCACTTTTTAAAAATCACAAATACGGCAGCCACAATCAGCGCAAATCCTACCAGGTGATTCCATTCTATTTTTTGTTTAAAAACAACAAAGGAAAAAACCATAAATACCAGCAGGGTAATAACCTCCTGAATGGTTTTTAACTGAACCAGATTGAACGGACCACCTTCCTGTTCAAATCCTATTTTATTTGCGGGCACCTGAAACACGTATTCAAAAAATGCCAGTCCCCAACTGATCAGGATTATAGTGAATAAACCAAAATGTTTGGCCCATCCGAGGTCTTTGAATTTTAAATGCCCGTACCAGGCGAAAGTCATGAACAGATTGGAAATAATCAGCAATACGACTGTGGTTACGCCTTTCGACATAGAATCAGATTATGAATAGTAAAGTTCAAACGCTTTCTGGGGCGAAATTATTTGTTTATTTTAAACGCTATCATTTTTTGTTCTGCTTTCACAATTTTCTCAAAAAATGCTTTGAAATCTGTATAGTTCTGTGCAGGAATCCTTTTGCGATCGCTATTAAATTTTCGGATGATTTCGAGTTGGTTTTCCTTTATCAGGCGGTAGCTCAGGGTGTATTTCATAGTCCCGAACGAAAGTGACTCAGAAGTGGGTAAGTCCTGAAATTTCATCCCTTCCGGCAGGTTAACTGTGACCACTGTTTCATATTCATCCATATCTTCATAGGAAGTATATTCAATCGGTAGTGTGCGGTTATCCGCTGAGAAGTAATTCAGTGAAGCGATAATATCCGGATAGTTAATGCGAAATGCCTTCATATTTCCTATTTCTGAAATCTGATCTTTTAATTTAAAGCGATAGGAGAAGGAAAGAGTATCACTTAGTTCTTCCAGATTTTTGAAAATTAAATTTTCCAGGGTGAGGTTCGATTTATATCCTCCGGCTATAAGTTCCTGGAAGTTCTTCATTTGTTCCTCTTTTTGAAGTGTTTTGTATTCACTGCGGATGTATGAGGTTGCATTTCCGGAAAATCTGTTTTCAATAGCTATTTCCAGATCGTCTCCAATAGGCATAATCAGCATTTTTCGTTTATACGAATCCGGTACTTTGTGAACGGGGTTAATATAACCAATTCCTGCCGAGCCGGGCATTTTACCCAGTGGTATCTCCAGCATCTGTGAGCCGGGAATGGTGTTGGGTAAGGCGGTAAAGGGTAGATCGTGGTCGGTCAGTTCAATATAATATTCCTTGTTGTCGAGTCTGGCTTTCACAATACAATGGTTAAAGTCAAGCGAGGGTAATTCCATTTCGTGCATACCGTTGTCGCGCGTATCCACGAGTACCATCTGTGCTTCTATTCCTGCCATTCGACAAAAGGTGACAAATAGGTTGGAAAGGTCCTTACAATCTCCAAGACGGGTATTTAGGGTAACTGAAGCCCGTTGCGGGATATATGCACCCTGACGGAAGGCTACGGAGCTGTAGCGAATATTTGATTCAATAAAATCATAGATTCTTTTAGCTTTTTCAAACTCGGTCAGCCTCCTGGTTTCCGTCTTTGGAAAAATCAGTTCGAAGGCCTGTTCGATTTCGTAATCCTCTTCTGTGGTATTGTTGGTGACGTCAGCATACCAGTCGGAAATGTCTTTCCATGAACTCAGCGTGGAAATATGCAACACCGTTGCCACATCTATGTTAGGCGGACTTAATGGTTCGTCCTTTAAGATCGCAGGGTTATTAATCTCCCATGTGTATTTTTGGAAGTCTTCTTCCTTTGTGATAGTAGGTTGAAGGTCATGATTCCGAAGTTTAAATTGAATTTTCTTGTCGCCGGGCACCAGAATAGTATAACGGGCAAGATCAACCGGTATTTGCCCGTTGAAGAAATAAACATCCCAATAGTCTTTTGCAAATCTTCCCTGATAGTAATTTCGGGTTCTGTATTTGAATACTAGTACATCCCCTGCTTCGAGGTTGGTAAATACTACCTGGTTTCCACTTCGTTCGCCGTCTATTTTTGCACCGGATTTTTTGTGTACTTCTGCTTTTTCGATCAGCAGATTCTGCCCGTTACGAAAGCCGAAGGACGACTCTTTATACCGGTCTATTCCTTTCTGACTGGTAATTTTCAATACAGTCAGAATATATTGTTCTGCTCCGCCTCCGTGATAAAGAATGACATTTTTCTCATCATGTAAAACATAAAATCCATATTCAGAACTTCTGGTTGATTCAAGACCATTTTTCACAATGGCCGGCAAATCGGTAACGTCCACCAGCTGATAAGATTCAACTAAACCATTCAACTTTCTGAGTTTATTGATAAGTTCATATTGGTTGGGATTAAATTTTAATGAGGTAGAATAGGCTTTTGCTGCTTCTGCCTTATCTTTCTGCTCATTTTTGATATCTCCCAGTGAGGCCCATAAAGCTTCGTTGTACGGAGAAAGTGCAAGAGCATTACGTATATATTTTTCGGCCTCTGAATATTGTTTCTGACTAAAGTAATATGCAGCCATTTCTGAGTATACCGTTGGATCGGAGGGAGCATATTTCAGACGGTTGAGTTTCAGAGATAAGCTCTCCTTTGTTTTACCCTGTTCCTCGAGTAACTGAATGTAAGTTTCTAAGATTTCGGGATTATAATTCTTCTTCAGATAATTTTCATAAACACTCAGGGCATTTTTTGTGTTCCGGTAAACTTCTTTTTGAATACTGTATGCCAGATTAATGAGGTTTGCTGCTTCGGGGTACTTTTTTATTGCAGCTTCCGACACTTTCAACATTTCATCGAACTTCTCCTCATTGGCCAGAATTGTGATACGGCTAGAAATAGTTTCGAGTGTTTCTCCGTATAGTTCTTCCTTTTTTTTATTTTTCATCGCAGCAGCATCAAATCTCTGATTATCCATATCCTCACTTACAGCAAGATCGAGATCCAGATAGCACCCGGGATCTGTATTTCTTATTTTTTCGACTAGTTCAAGCGCTGCTGTGCGATTATCTTCCTTAACATGTACATCAAGTAATTTCAGGCGGAGAATATTGTTGTCGGGTGCCATCTTCAACGCCTTTTCAATAATGTGACGGGCTTCCTTGATTTTTTTATTGCGTTTATAGACATCAGTTAAAAGCATATAGTTCAGAAGGTTCGACGAATCCTCTGCTATTTTCTGTGCAAAGAATTTTTCCGCGAAATGGGGTAATAACGTAGGAGTTTCTCCGGTTACTCTGGAATATGATTTATAGGCATTTGTGCCGGAGAGTCCCTCTATAGGTCTGAAATTCTCATCAGTCAGCCGCACCGCAAAAGAGGCGTTACTTTCGTTTGTGTAGGATAATTGTACCAGAATCCGGTTAACACCTTTCTGAAGTCTGGCTTTCACAGTATATGTGTCGAATTCGGTTACCAGCTCCCTGTATTCTGAAATCATCAGCTGATCATTCAGCCAGACTTTAACAGCCCCTGTTGCACCAACGTTAAGATATACCTCCATCGCTGCAGGTGCTTCCACAAAAGTTTGTGCAAAACTTACTGCGGTGGTTTTATTTATCTGGAACACCATCGGAGTCCAGCCGTCGCTACATTCATGCGGCGGCGTAAACCATCGGATAGGTGCATAGGTGGCAGACAGGAATTCGGCGGTTGCGCCTGCTCCTGTAAGCGGACCATGATCTTTATGAAAACCACTTTCAGAAAGATTTTCAAAGGGACCCACATATTGCCAGTTTCTGATATTTCCGATTTTTGAAAAAACATCAAGAGATTTTTCCCTTTCATTGCTCATGAAATAGTGCATACCGCTCTGGTACCGTGCTGCAGCAGCAATTGTGCCATGAACATTTTTATCCGACAGAATCCTGTTGATCAGATTCAGTTGATGAGGGTATTGTTTTTTACCATAGTTTCCCAAAACAGCATCGTAAAACCAAAGAGCAAAAAGATAGGGAAAGGGATTGTCCGTTTTGTCGTAGAAAGCGGATGAAAAGTCACTGATTATATGTGCTTGTCCGTGATAAGCTTTTAGATAAATATTGGTGATATAGGCATCCACGTATTCCTGGCCTTTTCCGGAGGAAATGGCTTGTTTAAGCAGGGCTTCAGCCTCTTTAAAATTGTTCTGACTGAGATATGTCCATACTTTGCTATTCAGGTTCTGACCATAGGTGAGTGCTGTTACTGCTGTGAATGCCAGTAACAGTATTGACTTTTTACAAAGGATCATAAATTCGGTTTAGGATTCAGGGTTTATTTAAATTGATAAAAATATATATGAAAAGTTGTATACAAGATATAAGAAAGCCCGCAAAGCAGCAAGCCTTGTTGTATATATTCTACGTGAACCCTATGGCCTGACCGGTAAACTGAGGCCTGTTCGGTTTACCGCACGAACTAAATGAGAAATTATCTGAGCAAGCCGGGATTAACTACCTGTGATGAAAACTAGATATCAAATTCGTTGGGTATATTCTGTTGTTTGAGTGAGCCGGCTTTTCTGGAAACCTCTGCTTCCATTTCTGCCTTGTAGGCGTCGATTTTGGATCCTATGGTTTCGTCAAATGCACCAATAACAGATGCTGCCAGAATTCCGGCATTTTTAGCTGCGTTCAGTGCAACTGTGGCAACGGGAATTCCGTTCGGCATCTGCAGAATGGATAAAATAGAATCCCATCCATCAATTGAGTTAGAAGATTTCACGGGAACCCCAATTACGGGAAGTGAGGTAAGAGACGCTACCATTCCGGGAAGGTGGGCTGCTCCTCCGGCGCCGGCGATAATCACTTTTAGCCCTCGTTTACGAGCTTCCTGAGCGTATTTAACCATTCGCAGCGGAGTGCGGTGGGCTGAAACCACCGTCATCTCAAAGGGGATATCTACCATTTTAAGAAATTCTGCAGCGGCATTCATAACCGGGAGGTCGCTGTCGCTTCCCATTATGATTCCCACCAGAGGAGCTTTTGCTGACATATATAAAGCTGTTGTTTTTTGCTTTCTGTACTGAAATTCCAGTGTTAACCTGCGCTTTCCACTTTGATCATTCCCTTGACTTTCTGCGCTCTGTGCATTAATTCCATAGCATCATTTCCGGTAAGAGTGATATGGCCCATTTTTCTGCCGGGGCGTGTTTCTTTCTTTCCGTAAATATGTACATATACCTGGTCCATCCGCAGCAAATCTTCTATACCGTTATAGTGAGCAGGGCCACTGTGTCCGGCTTCGCCGATTAAATTTATCAGCGCAGAAGACAGAACTTTCTCTCCGCTTCCCAGGGGATAATTCAGTAATATCCGCCACAGCATATCGTACTGCGAGCAGATATGTGCCTCTATCGTGTGATGCCCGCTGTTATGTACCCTGGGGGCAGTTTCGTTAACAAAAATATTGCCTTTTTTGTCTATGAATAACTCAATCGCAAATAAACCCGGAGAATTGAGTGCTTTTACCAGTTTAATAGCGATAGCTTCAATCTTCCATTTGTTGTTATCATTGATTCGGGCCGGACATATCTGGTAGTCGAGCAGGTTCAGTTGCTGATTAAAGACCATTTCAACCGGAGGGTATACTACATGTTCTCCTTTGCTGTTAATAGCCACCATCACTGCAATTTCCTGATGAATATCTACCATTTTTTCCAATATTCCAGGTGCGTCAAACCCCAGTGAAAGATCATTTTCGGTTTGCAATACCTGTACACCTTTGCCATCGTAGCCACCTTCTCCCAGCTTATTGACTGCCGGCAACCAGTCGAGCTCCTTTTCCAGAGCTTTTCGGTTTTCAACTACCTTATATTCAGGAGTGGGAATCTCATTCTGATAATAGAAAGCTTTCTGATTGATTTTATTCCGGATAATCCGGAGTGCTGAGGGTTTGGGTATCACTTTCACCCCTTCGGCTTCCAGTTTTTCCAGTGCTTCAACATTCACAGATTCTATTTCAATGGTAAGAACATCCA
>DATCKB010000283.1:0-2199 GCA_036562505.1 Parasegetibacter sp.
ATCTTACATTCCCTGAGTCCCGCGCAGGAATCATGGTAAGTAGCTTTCCCGTTCAGCACTGCACCGAAATCATCCTTCTTCAGCACATTTACGAGAAATTCAGAAAATTCAAAGGTTCTTTTTTGCAGACTCTTTACTTCCTTATGGTTTGAAGCGCTGTCGAATATTTTCGGATAAAAGTTGCGAATGAAGCCGACACAAGAAGCACTGGGGGCCACTACATAATCAGAACCGGAAAAATCCTGAACAAATTTGCTGCAAACGGCTCTCGATTCTGTCTGAAAACCAGCATTAAATGCGGGTTGTCCGCAGCAGGTCTGATTAGGATTATAATCAACGCTGCAACCTGCTTTTTCCAGCACCTTGATCATGTTAAATGCCGTATCCGGAAAAAGCTGATCAATAAAACACGGTACAAACAGTTGTACTTTCATTACATTTATTTTCCGTTCTTAAAGCTTCTTTGCAGTGCAATCATTTTGAGTGCGGTTATTGCCGCTTCCTCCCCTTTTTGTCCGTGTACCCCACCGGTTCTCTCCTCAGCTTGTTGCGGATTGTCGACTGTGAGCACACCGAATATGGTGGGTACCGGCAGCTGCAGGTTCAGGTTCACCACACCATCTGTCACTGCTTTACATACATAATCGAAATGCGGAGTATCACCACGGATTACACAGCCTAAAGCGATAAATGCATCGGGACGAAGATTTTCGCTGTTCTGATACGCTTCCCAGTACGATTTTATAGCAAATGGAATTTCAAAAGCGCCCGGAACGCTGAGGGTTTTTATTTCAGCTATTCCATAGTCGTTGAATACTTTCCGGCACCCTTCTTCGAGTTTATCTACTATTGAAGCATTCCATTCGGTCCGAACCATAACAACACAGGCATCCGTGGGTGGAATGCCTGTGTTTATCTCGTATAAAGTATTGTCTGAATTAGTAGCCATATCAAGCTTATATGTCACCTAAGCGGGCCAGATATTTATCTACGTCGTAGCCACGCTGTGTGTTCGGATATTTTTTCTTAATGATTTTATACTGTTCTGCTGCCTCCTTATTCTTACCCAGTGATTCCAGCAGATAACCCGCTCTGAAAAGGTATTCCGAAGAAAGATACTGATCACTTTCGAGAGTGGTTCCGGCTTTCTTGTATTCAGCAACGGCTTCTTCATTTTTACCGGCTTCTGAATAGGCATCTCCCAGAAGTCCGTGCTTCCGCGCCAGCATCAGTTTAGAATCAGTGGTAAAGCGGGAAAGATATTTAATAGCATTTTCAAAGTCCCCTGTTTTCAGATAGCAAACACCCGCATAATAATTAGCCAGGTTAGCTGCTTTGGTTCCGCTGTGGCGATCGATTATTTTCAGGAAACCGGCATTCATTCCGTCACCGTTCAATGCAAGGTTCAGTGAATCGTTCTTAAAGAATTCTTCAGCCTTGAACATGGCTTCCTGGGCTTTATTTTCTTTCGGCTCTACTACATAGCTACGGTAGCCCATGTATCCGATAACACCTACAACAATGATACCGGCAAAGATTAAAACCTTTTTTCCGTTCTGTTCCCAGAACCCAATTGCTTTTTCCTGAATATCCGCTTCCTGTGAGGTTTGCACTTTTGTTTTATCGCTCATTTAAGTGAAATTATAAATATGGATGTTTGTTTGAAAATTAACGGGAATAGAAATATTAATCTACAATAAACGGATAATCTTCCTGGATATATACATCTTTCAGCAGTTCATCATCATCCGGCCATGGTGACTCTTCAGCAAACCTGACGCATTCTTCAATCTGAGCATCCACTCTTTTGTGAATCTCATTAATTTCAGCCTCAGTAGCAAATTTATTTTCATATATCGTTTTCAATACCCCTACCAGCGCGTCTTTCTGCTTATATTCCTCCACTTCCTCTTTGGTGCGGTATTTCTGAGGGTCAGAAATTGAATGTCCTTTATAACGATATGTCTTGATTTCCAGTAAAGTCGGACCATCACCTTCTCTTGCACGTTTAACCGCTCTTGCTACGCCATCATGTACGGCTTCCGGACTCATTCCGTCAATTGAATCAGCCGGCATTTCATACGCATCAGCCAGTTTGTAGATGTCAACCACGTTTGAAGTTCGTGCTACGGATGTTCCCATTGCGTAGTTGTTGTTTTCGCAAATGAATACTACGGGTAATTTCCAGAGCATAGCCAG
>DATCKB010000288.1:0-3491 GCA_036562505.1 Parasegetibacter sp.
ACGTACTAACAAGAACGGCGCCGAGCGACAAAAATTATGTTAACAAAAAACCGCCCGGAAAAAGAAATTTACACTAACAACTGTTAGTTTTTGTATATTTGTCCATTATTATCATGGCAAAGATTAAAAGTAAAAGAAACGGTACTAAAAAAGAGGTAATCGTTGAAACGGCGGCTCAGCTATTCCGGGAAAAGGGGTTCAGTGCTACATCTATGCGGGATCTGGCTGAACAGGTGGGTGTAGAAGCTGCCAGCCTCTATAATCACATTCAGTCAAAGTCGGAATTACTCCAGGAAATCTGCTTCAAAGTAGCGAATGAATTCATCGCTAACCTGGAAGCTATTGAATCGAGTCAGGATCCATTACTGAAAAAACTGGAGCAAATCATCCGGTTTCATATCAGAATGATGCTGGATCAATATGAGTTCGTGTACATTTCAGATTATGAATGGAGGCATCTTCCTGAACCCTACCTGTCTAACTTCCTGAACCAGCGGAGAAGTTACCGCAGGCGTCTGGGTACGTTGATTGAACTGGGCATAGCCAGGGGGGAAATCAAACACATCGAGCCATACGTAGCTGTATTGACTATTCTCTCCGCTATCAGCGGAATTGAATCGTGGCAGCGTTCACGTAAAACGATAAGCGCAGAAGTACTGGAAGAAAATATGGTAACCTACCTGATTGATGGATTGAAAAAATAAAACAAGAGAAGTGGCAACGCATTTTTATCAGCTGAAAGTAAAAGATATCAGAAGAGAGACGGCAGATTGTGTGTCCATCGCATTCGATATTCCTGAGGAGGCGAAACCGATGTTTCAGTTTACTCAGGGCCAGAATATAACTGTTCGTGCAAACATAAACGGCGAAGAACTTCGTCGCTCTTATTCTATCTGTACCTGTCCGAACGACGATGAACTGCGCGTGGCCGTGAAAAGAGTAGAGGAAGGAAAATTCTCTTCTTACGTTAATGAATACCTGAATATCGGAGATGTACTCGATGTGATGCCACCCACTGGAAAATTTTATATTCCGTTGAATCCGGCAAATAAAAAGCACTATGTTGCTTTTGCTGCCGGTAGTGGAATTACACCAATTATTTCAATTATAAAAACCACCCTGCAGACCGAACCGGAAAGCAGTTTCACGCTGGTGTACGGGAACCGTAACCGCGCTTCAATCATTTTCCGTGAAGAACTGGAAGCGTTGAAGAATAAATACATCAACCGTTTCCGGATTTACCATATACTTAGCCGTGAGGTAACGGATGCACCCATCAATCACGGAAGAATCAATGCTGACAAATGTGAGGAACTGTTTAACCGGATACTGGATATTGAACAAGTGGATGACTATTTCTTATGCGGACCGGAAGAGATGATTTTTTCAGTGAAAGATTTTCTGACTGAAAAAGGAGTAAAACCCGGAGCGATTCATTTTGAACTGTTCACTACACCTGGTTCTGCAAAAAACAGTTTGTCTAAAGCATTTACCCGACAATCGTCCGAAAATAAAACCAGTAATGTTACCATCAAACTGGACGGCACAACATTTCAATTTGATCTTCCCTACAACAGTACCAGCATTCTGGATGCGGCGCTGAAGCAGGGAGCCGACCTGCCCTATGCCTGCAAAGGAGGTGTGTGCTGTACCTGTCGCGCTAAACTGCTGGAAGGTGAAGTAGAAATGGATGTGAACTATGCACTTGAAGAGGATGAGGTGAAAGCAGGCTTTATCTTAACCTGTCAGTCGCACCCCAGAACCGAAAAGATTGTTGTGGATTTTGATGTTGCTTAGAATAAGTAATCTTATGACTATAAGATTGACGACCAGACAGATTGATTCGTACAGAGTAATGGCACTTAAATGTTGATGACACCTGGAAGTAGATGATATTTAAAATAAATTACCATGGATACAAAAGATCTTGAACTCAGTTTTCAGGAGAAAATTGATCAGGAAATAAAGATTGAGCCGCGCGACTGGATGCCGGAGAAATACCGGCAGAACCTGATACGTCAGATCAGTCAGCATGCGCATTCTGAAGTAGTGGGAATGCTGCCGGAAGGTAACTGGATTACGCGGGCCCCATCGCTGAAACGCAAAGCTATTCTTCTGGCCAAGGTTCAGGATGAAGCAGGACATGGATTATATCTCTATTCCGCTGCTGAAACGCTGGGGATTTCAAGAGATGAAATGTATGATCAACTGCATACAGGTAAAGCAAAATATTCTTCCATCTTTAACTATCCTACATTAACCTGGGCAGATATTGGTGCAATTGGCTGGCTGGTTGATGGGGCAGCTATTATGAACCAGGTTCCATTGTGCCGTACATCCTACGGTCCGTATGCACGCGCGATGGTGAGAATCTGTAAGGAAGAGAGTTTTCATCAGCGTCAGGGTTTTGAATCCTTGCTGGTACTGAGTCGCGGAACGGAAGCACAGCGTAAAATGTGTCAGGATGCGATCAACAGATGGTGGTGGCCAAGCCTCATGATGTTTGGTCCAACCGACAGCGAGAGTCCGCATACTCAACAAAGTATGAAATGGAAAATCAAAAGAAACACCAGCGATGAACTGCGCCAGAAATTTGTTGATATCTGTGCGGAGCAGGTGAAGGTATTGGGAATGACTCTTCCCGATCCTGATTTGAAGTGGAATGAAGAAAGGCAGCACTACGATTTCGGACCCATCAACTGGGAAGAATTCTGGAATGTAATCAGTGGCAACGGTCCCTGCAATAAAAACAGACTGGATACCAGAAGAAAAGCCTGGGAAGAGGGCGCATGGGTCAGAGAGGCCGCCATGGCGCATGCGGAAAAGAGGAAAAGAAAAGTAAATGCTGCTTAGTTATGAACTGAACAATGGTTGTCTGAATTCAGCAAGCGTTTACAATTCCGGAGTAGGTAACCTAAACTTAGAACAGGTTAACCGAAGGCGAAAAACTTTTAAAAGAAGTAAAACATTAAATAATGAAGATCAGAAAATTCTATTACGGCGACTACGGTGAAGATAAAAACGGTGCTGCCGATTTATCTACCACATCGGGTACTAAAAAAGAATGGCCGCTATGGGAAGTATTCATCAGGAGCAAGCAGGGCCTGGATCATAAACATGCTGGTAGTCTGCATGCCGCTGATGCCAAAATGGCAATTGAAAATGCAAGAGATGTGTACACCCGTCGCAATGAAGGTATCAGCATCTGGGTGGTGGAGAGTAAATACATACACGCCAGTAATCCCGATGAAGCCGGAGAGCTTTACGATCCGGCTAATGACAAGGCTTACCGCCATCCGACTTTTTATGATCTTCCTGACGAGCTAACGCATATATAAAACCGAAAATGAACAATCATCTGATTAATTATATATTACATCTCGCCGATAATGCACTGATTGCAGGCCATCGCGCAAGTGAGTGGTGTGGTCACGGCCCTGCTCTGGAACAGGATATTGCTCTGTCGAATATAGCGCTCGACTATATCGGAC
>DATCKB010000290.1:0-2222 GCA_036562505.1 Parasegetibacter sp.
GGGTTCTTATTCATTCCGTTAATTACGGATATTTTATTGCGCCTGGGGATTGACAAATCTCACCTGTTGTCGGAAAACTATGTCACGAAAATGGAAAAGGTGCTGGACGGTGCGGCCCGGGAAGAATTTGGAATGATGGAAAAAGGTGAACATATCGCGAATTGTATAAAAATGCAGCATGAAGCGATTGCTGATCAGGAATGGGTGAATGAAATAGTTAAGCATTTTTCCGGTGGAGGCGACTTGCCCCATCAGCAACCATTTGCGGCTTTGCAGCGTGCTGATACATTTTTGTTTTCTATGTTTTTTCTTCCGGTAGACAAAAAAACCGGAAATGCTATATTCAAATACTGGTTTGCGATGATCAGCTTCTTTCTGACGCTGGATGACGTGGAAGATTTTGAATCCGATCAGCAAACAGGTGAAATGAATGTGGTGATCGAAGCAGGTACTGAAAGGGTTCACCAGTTATTACAGGACTCAATTACTACAATTGCGGAAATCAATCCGGCTATGTCTGCCTACATGACTACACTGCTTCAAAAACTCGGAATTACCAGTAAACTGAACACTATTACGGTTTCCAGATAAAAACATTTATTATAACCGACTAAATTATAACGATGGCACTTGATAAATACGGAATAGCAAAAAGAATTGCACAGGAACTGAGAGATGGTATGTATGTAAACCTCGGGATAGGTATTCCTACACTTGTATCTAATTATATTCCGGAAGGAATGAGCATCATGTTGCAGAGTGAGAATGGGATGCTTGGAATGGGGCCATATCCGACGGAAGAAGATATCGACGCTGACCTGATTAATGCAGGGAAGGAAACAGTTACAATTCTTCCCGGCGGTGCGTTTTTCGACAGTGCGGAGAGTTTTGGAATGATCAGAGCTGGAAAGGTTGACCTGACAGTACTGGGGGCAATGGAAGTTAGTGAAACCGGTGATATAGCAAACTGGAAAATTCCGGGCAAAATGGTGAAAGGTATGGGAGGTGCGATGGACCTGGTGGCAAGTGCCAGAAATATCATCGTAGCTATGATGCATACCAATCCTAAAGGAGAATCAAAACTTTTACCTCGTTGTAGTTTACCGCTCACCGGGGTGGGGTGCGTTAAGAAAGTGGTAACAGAACTGGCCGTACTGGAAATCGGTACAGAAGGATTTGTTTTATTGGAAAGAGCTCCCGGAGTGAGTGTGGAAGAAATCGTATCAAAAACAGCAGGTAAAATTATTGTTCCTGATAATGTTCCGGAAATGGTGTTGTAATTGCACAAGGTGGGCTTACAACGGAAATGGTGTTGTAAGTGCGAAAGGTTGGCTTTACAACAACTTCAGGAAGCTTACAATACTCTCCATTTTATCAACTTGTCGTCTTTAGGGCCTTCACTGTAAACGAGTGTAGCTGCGAGGAAGAACAGATATTCAACCACCGTGGTCACAATCATCAGGATCCATTTGTGTTCCAGATTGCGGCCGGCCATATCCATCCATACGGTTCCGCAAACTTCTATAATCAGAAACTGGAAATTAAAGAAGAAGACACCGCAACCTACCCAGAAGAGAGGTGACTGAAAAATCTGAATACTGTGATCTCTGAGCAGAAAATAAAACGCTATCAGAGATGCTATAAGTAAAATTGAACTTTGAACAGCGTGAATCCATACATTATATGCTGCTCCTGTTATGACCAGATAAGTAATCAGTATGGATGAAAAGGCTACCAAGAAAACTGTTAGTACATCGGCAGCGCGACTTTCCTTCACGGCCGATCTATAAAGCAGCATGATAATAATGAACTTGAGAATAAAATAAACGTTGGCGATGATGTTGGCTGTGTCAATGGTGGCCATACCAATATTAGTCAGAACTTCTTTGAAAAAAGAAACCATGCAAAGTGTCAGCAGGTAAGCAAGCGGTTCGTATCTGAATTGTTTGCGGAATAGGATGACTAATGCCACAATCAATGGTAGGCATGCAATCCAAAGTAAGTGAACGGAATTATAGATAGGGGCCTGGAACATTTTTAAAGTTTGTTCTGGCATTTCACAGGAACCGGAAGATGCAGTCCGGATGGCATTCCAAGGATCGGTTGGCCCGGCAATTTACGGGTAACTGAAGTATCCTGCAATAGTAATTTTACGATGACGGGGAAAAACTCAGTCGATTAAGTTGTTTTTCACAGCAAAAAATACCAGTCCAACCGTATTC
>DATCKB010000299.1:0-1732 GCA_036562505.1 Parasegetibacter sp.
GAGAATGATCGCCTGGATTATAGATATCGTGATAATCTACCTCTATATAGAAATTGCTGATACTATTCTGGATAATAAGAATCGTTTATGGGAATTAAAAGGCTGGCTGGTCATTCTGTATATTCTACCGGTCATGTTATATCACCTGATTTTTGAAATTGTGTTTAATGGTCAGAGTCCCGGAAAAAAAATAATGTCAATAAAAGTGATTACCGAAGAAGGTGGTTCTCCTACAATCAGTCAATATCTCCTCAGGTGGATGTTCAGGATAGTAGATATTACCATGTTTGGTGTACCCGGACTACTAGCTGTGCTGACCACCCCGAAATCTCAGCGGATCGGTGATCTTGTAGCCGGAACAATAATTATTGACACCAAGGCTAAAGGCAACTGGAAGGAAACTATTTTCGAAGAACTTACGATAGATCATAAACCGCGCTACCCCCAGGTGATGACGTTGACAGACAAAGATATCAACAGTCTTAAGAGCATAATCACCACACTCCGGAAAAAGCCCGATTTTATTGCTGAAGCTAATATCGCAGAACGGGTTAAGGAAAAAATCAAGGTAAAGACCGACCAGCAACCGATGAACTTCCTCGAGACCCTACTTAAGGATTATAATTATTACACATCTCAGGGCCAGAACCATTCAAATAACTCCATATAGACATAGCAGGATTACAGCTTATCTGGAACCATCAGATATTGAAGGTAATTCTGCCGGATAATACCGCTTCCCATAACCGAAAATGTGGAACTTTCTGTGTATAAGTTTTGCCCCGACAGCTTTGCAAGTATAAAAGAATTTCCTATTTTGATTACTTAAACCCCTAATTGATATGGAATCAAATCAAAACCTTTTCGACTTACAGGTTGACCATCAGTCATCTGTGTTTTTAAGAGAAACAGCTAAATGGAGCAAATTTCTGGCTATCGTAGGCTTCGTAGTCTGCGCGTTGTTAGTAATCCTGGGGCTGTTTTTCAGTTCCGTTATGGCTACAATGGGCTCAATGGCAGGTATGGGCGACATGTTTGCCGGTGCCAGTGTAGTCATCTCGGTTATGTATGTGCTGATTGCACTGATTTATTTTCTCCCATGTTTGTACCTGTATCGTTTCGCAACGAAAATGCAGGTTGCACTGAACACCAACGATCAGGTCCAGCTAAATGCTTCCTTCGGAAACCTGAAATCCTGCTTTAAATTCATGGGAGTACTGACACTGGTAATTCTTTGTCTGTATGCATTATTTTTCATTCTTGGAATTATCGGTGCAGCTTTTATGAGCTAAGTATAATTCCTGTAAAAAAGAAAGAAGCCGTTTCAGTTGGAACGGCTTTTTTCTTTTTTTATAAATTCAATAAGATTAACATGTTAGGGTTAGTAAATAACCTGTAACTCCCGGGTTTTCGAACTTTAATCGGCTAATACGCTCTCGCAAACAGCACCCTCTCACCTGAAGGCTTACCCGAAAACACACATTTTCCTTCTTCTTTCGGGTTATCAAGGGGTATGCACCGGATGGTTGCTTTTGTGGCTTCTTTAATTTTTTCTTCTGTTTCGGCTGTGCCGTCCCAATGTGCTGAAATAAAGCCCCCCTTTGTTTCCAGAACCTGAACAAATTCATCCCAGGTATCCACTCGCGTAATTCTTTCTGACCGGTGCGCATGGGCTTTGTTGAAAATACTGGTCTGAATATCTTTCAGCAACGCTACGATATGATTACTTACG
>DATCKB010000302.1:0-3366 GCA_036562505.1 Parasegetibacter sp.
CCCTGAATCCGTTCAATGTAATAGCTCCGGGTAAACGTCCGAGAGTAACCCTGACTCCCACCCTTGCACTGAAAGACGGAAAACCATTTCTGTCGTTCGCTGTTCAGGGTGGCGATACGCAGGATCAGAACCTGCTTCAATTCTTCTTAAATGTTGTAGAATTCGGAATGACTGTGCAACAGGCAGCAGAGGCAGCAAATTTCAATTCCAATCAACTCTGGTTATCGCTCGGTGGCGTGAATAACAGTGATCGTCAGCCCAGACCCGGAAGTTTATTGCTTCACAGTTCTACTCCTCAGGCGGTAAGAGATCAGCTGATAAAAATGGGATATAAACTAAGTTTCACCGATCGCAGCAGTGGTCCTATCAATGCAATCTATTTCGACCGGAAGCATGGAAGTTTTTGGGGTGGAAGCAGTAATCACGGTGAAGATTACGGTATCGGGTGGTAATTGATTTTATCAACCTAATTGAATAAAAAAGTTTTGGAGAACCGGAAATAGAAATAAGGTTTAAAAATCTTATTGAATATACTAACTTGCAGACCGCATTATTGCCGGATTCTTAGCTCAGTTGGTTAGAGCGCTTCCTTGACATGGAAGAGGTCGCTGGTTCGAATCCAGTAGAATCCACCATTTACAAATAGCCACCGGAAATTAATTCCGTTGCTCCGCTTTTTTTCAGAACTTTCCTGATGCAATGGTTTGAAGCTTATATCAGAAGCTGCAATCCCTTACAGGCGGTTCGCAAAATAAATGCCCGGATGAAAAAAAATACTCTTCTGTTTATCATTTCACTGTTTAGCTCATTGACGATTTTCGCTCAAAAGAAATTCAGTCTGGAAATTCTGCATGAAAACAAAAACACCAGTATCCGGGGTTTAAGTGTAGTAACCGATAAAATTATCTGGGTAAGCGGAAGCAATGGTACCGTGGGAAGAAGTGTGGATGGTGGTGAAACCTGGAAATGGTATCAGGTGGAAGGATTCGAAAAAAACGACTTTCGCGATATTGAAGCCTTCGATGCGCAAACTGCTGTAATCATGGCAATCGGTGAACCGGCCTTTATTCTTAAAACGTATAACGGCGGGGAGAGCTGGAAAAAAGTTTATGAAAACAATCAGCCGGGAATGTTTCTGGATGCGATGGAATTCTGGAATGATCACAGCGGTATTGTTATCGGCGATGCGATAGACGGTAAAATGTTCATTGCCCGGACATTCGACGGCGGACAGAAATGGACCGCTCTGAAACCAGAACTTTTGCCTACAGTAGATACGGGTGAAGCCTGTTTTGCTGCCAGTGGTACCAATATCCGGGCACTCGACCGTGATGAAGCCTGCTTTATAACCGGTGGTACTCAATCCAGATTCTTTTTTCGTGATAAAGCCATAAAACTTCCGCTTTTACAGGGAAGCGGTACAACGGGTGCCAACTCTATTGCTATTCGCGATAAACATAAAAGAAAAGGAAGTAAAGTCTTTATTGTAGTGGGCGGTGATTTTACCAGAGACACCCTGAGAACCGGAAATTGCGCTATTACAAGAGACGGAGGTATTACATGGACAGAACCACAGACTCCCCCGTTCGGTTATCGATCCTGTGTAGAATACATCACAAAGAAACAAGTGATTTGTTGCGGAACCAGCGGTGTTGATATTTCAACAGATGGCGGAATGAACTGGATGAACATCAGCAGCAGAAGCTTTCACGTAGTTCGCAAAGCTAAAGATGGTAAAACCGTATTTCTTGCAGGGAAAGATGGGGTAATCGGGAAACTGAAAATTCAAAAGTAAAAGTCAAAGTATCCTACACCTGGTAACAAACCGCATTGATATTCATACCCGCACCAACAGACGCAAACATTATTACGTCTCCTTCTTTGATTTCGTGATTTTCGATCGATCCCTTTTTAACCAGGTCATATAAGGTAGGAATAGTAGCCACAGAACTATTACCCAGCCAGTGGATGCTCATCGGCATTATATTCGGCGGAATATCTTTTATTCCATAAAGTTTGTACAACTGCTTTACGATTCCCTCATCCATTTTTTCATTGGCCTGATGAATGAAAATCTTCGAAAGTTGATGAATTTCAATTCCGCTTTTTTCCAGACAAAGTTTCATGGCAGGTGCAACATGCTTCATTGCATATTCGTAAACCTTTCTTCCCTTCATCTTGATAAAGCGTATACGGGGATCGCTGTGAGGAAAATAAGATTTACCCATATGAATATAATCAACTTCCTCTGTACAATGAGATTGCATACTGTACCCTAGTATTCCCTTTCCTGTTATTACCGGCATATATTCCAGCATAACAGCACCTGCACCATCGCTGAAAATCATACTGTCGCGGTCATAAACATCAATCACCCGGCTCAGCGTTTCGGCACCGATTACAAGGATTTTCCTTGCTATACCTGCTTTGAAGAACGCGTCTGCCTGTATCAGTCCCTGCACCCAGCCCGGGCAGCCAAATAATATATCATAGGCTACGCAATCAGGATTAATGATACCCAGACTACGCTTAACGCGGCTGGCAAGCGAGGGCACTGCATCTCCCTGAATAGTATGCTTAACCACGTTACCGAAATTCTGAGCTACTATAATCTGGTCGATCGTCTCCGGATCAACTCCACTGTCCTTAATCGCTTGTTCCGCAGCAATAGCCGCTATATCAGAGGTGTTCAGGTGTTCAGGGGCATATCTTCGTTTAGATATGCCTGTTATTTGTTCAAATTTTTCTACTACGGTTCTGGGATCGGTTTCAATACGCGTATTGTCTTCTGCGTAAAAATTATGCACAGTGAAGTCAATATTATCCTTAATAACTTCCGGAATATAAGATCCCGTTCCGGTAATAACAGCTCGATTCAATGCAACAGGTTTTTAGATTAATCTATAACCCTGAAGTTAGTAAAACTTGATTAATTTAGGCTGCGAAAATCTACCGGTACCAGTTTACTTACTCCCGGTTCCTGCATGGTTACACCATAAATGACGTCTACCGAACTCATGGTCATTTTATTATGTGTAACAATGATGAACTGACTGGTTTCACTGAATTTTCTGATCATATTAGTGAATTTACCCACATTTGCATCGTCAAGCGGAGCATCCACCTCATCCAGAATACAGAATGGTGCAGGTTTGATCAGATAAATAGCAAAAAGCATAGCCGTTGCCGTTAGTGTTTTCTCTCCTCCGCTGAGCTGGGTGATAGAAGACGGGCGTTTGCCTTTTGGTTTTGCAATAATATCTATTCCGGTTTCTGCCAGATTTTCGGGGTTTTCCAGTATCAGGTCGCACTGATCCTCTTCGGTAAACAATGCCTTGAAGACTTTAATAAAGTTCTCCTTAACCT
>DATCKB010000311.1:0-5208 GCA_036562505.1 Parasegetibacter sp.
CTATCTGACGCGGGATGATATCAATCCTCATGAACTTCTCGAAATCAGCCGGCATGAAATTAAAAAATACGGCACTCAATTGGTTCAATCTGAGGTTATTAAAGCCACAAGGATAGAAACTGAAAAAAACGACGGAAGTCATTTTATAGTTACAGATAAAGAACAGAACATATATAAATGCAAGCGATTACTGGTGGCAACCGGACTCACAGATTATCTTCCTGAAATTCAAGGATTCGATGATCTATATGGAAAATCGATTTTTCACTGCCCTTATTGTGATGCCTGGGAAGTACGGAACAAAGTAATCGGGGTATATGCAAAAAATAAAAACGGATTCGGTCTGGCTATGAATATGCTCAGCTGGTCGAACCAGGTGATATTATTCACTGACGGACGGAAATACCTGAGAGATCATCATCGCCGGACGCTGGAAAAATACCGGGTGAGTATAAATTCAGATAAGATCAGCCGACTTATCGGTGAAAAGGGAAAACTTAAGTATATCGAATTTATGAATGGAAAAACGCAAACCTGCGATGCCCTTTTTTTTGTAAATGGATTTAAACAGCATTGTTCAATTGTAACCGATCTGAACTGCCGTCTGACTTCAAAAGGCGTAGTACTTTCCAATAAGTTACAGCAGACTTCGGTACCCGGATTATATGTTGCGGGAGATGCGTCAAAGGACATGCAATTTGTTGTTGTAGCAGCTGCTGAAGGAGCAAAGGCTGCCGTGGCCATTCATATGGATCTGCAAAAGGATGAAAGAGAAATTCCGCGAAAATCATCCCGCCAGATTACTCCGCTCCCGGAAAAAGAAACCGGTTGGATACCAGCAGAAAGCAAAAAATAAATAGATTGAATTTTGGAGAGAAATGGCGGAATACGTAATATTGCGTCCCCGTTATTATTGCCTGTTTTCAATTATTATTGGAAGCAAAGCATAGAAACCAGGGAAACTCCAAAAGCCCAGATGGCGGAATTGGTAGACGCGCTAGACTCAAAATCTGGTTCTCGCAAGGGAGTGCAGGTTCGATTCCTGTTCTGGGCACAAAGTTTACAACAAGGATAACAAGCTGTATCAAATGATCGATACAGCTTGTTTTTTTCGCAACCGATAATATCGGTTTCCGCTCCGGCCATTTCGCAGGTTATTCCGTCTGCCTTCGAAACCTTGTCTTTATTTTCCCGCTACAACAATTTCTGAGTTTCAGTAAAAAGTGCAGTAAAATGGTGATGGATTCATTCTGCGCGCCTCTTCTGTGATTGCTCTGTGCCTCCTCTGAAAGACAAATCAACAATCACAGATAGAATTCAGTAAATAATCCCATCTGTAACTGTTAAGGTTTCAAAGGGAATCTTATCCTCTGCCGAAAAATGACTACCTTCCCGATTCTTACGCGCGAAATGTTCCTGAAGTGGATGGTTCACCTTAAAAAAATTTATATAGCGGAATGGCTAAATCAAAACAAAGTTTCAACAAAAAAGAAAAAGAAAAAAAGCGGTTAAAGCAGAAGCAGGATAAAAAAGAAAAGATGGAGGACCGGAAAGCGAATGCCAAAAAAGGTAAATCGCTTGAAGACATGATGGCATACATTGATGAAGATGGAAATATAACCGATACCCCGCCAGACCCGACAAACAAGAGAACTTTCAACGCAGACGATATCCAGATAGCTGTTCCTAAACAGGTAGACGATGATGATCCTGTTCGTTTAGGAACAGTGAACTTCTTTAATGATGAAAAAGGTTTCGGATTTATTCTTGATCAACAAACCAATGAACGTATTTTTGTACATGCAAATAATCTAAGTGAACCGGTGAAAGAAGGTGACAAAATTAACTACGAAGTTGAGTCCGGTCCGAGAGGCTTAAGTGCCATTAATGTGGTGAAACTTAAGTAACAAATTGAAGAGCCCCATTCAGCTAAAACCTTACTCCTGATTAAGTTAGCGCACTGGTTCAGTAGCAATTCAAAATTCAACGCTAATCTTTAAAATCGCAGGTTATTCAGCACGGTTATGTTAAAAATAGGTTTGATAAAGGAAGGAAAGAAACCAGAAGACAACCGGGTTGCACTTACTCCGGCCCAATGTAAATGGATTCAGAAACAAGACCCCAACATAAAAATAATTGCTCAAAGCTCTCCCACCCGGTGTTTTTCGGATGAAGAATACAAGCGCGCAGGTGTGGAAGTAAAAGAAGATTTACAGGAATGCGATATCATTCTCGGAATCAAGGAAGTTCCCGCCGAATGGTTGCTCGAAGGAAAAACCTATCTGTTTTTCTCACACACGAAAAAGGAACAGCCACACAATCGTCATTTGTTTCAATCCATTCTCAGGAAAAATATTACTCTGATTGATTATGAATGTCTTGAACACGAAGACGGTCAGCGAATCATCGGATTTGGATTTTTTGCAGGAATAGTAGGTGCACACAATGGTATGATGGTTTACGGCAGAAAAACCGGAAAATTTGATCTGGTAAGAGTTTATCAGCAAAAAGATTTCAAGGAACTCATTCATACTTATTTTGGCCTACGCATTCCATCTATAAAAATAGCCGTAACCGGAAGCGGGCGGGTAGCGCATGGCATTCTCGAAGTAATGAATCTCATGGGTATTCACGAAACCGAACCAGAAGATTATCTAAGACGCAGCTATCCCTATCCGGTATATACACAGTTAAAAGGAGCTGATCTTTACAGGCACGGGGAAAATGGTAGTTATAATCGCGAACATTTTCATTCGAATCCGGAAGAATATGTGTGCAAATTCCTTCCTTACGCAAAGCATACAGATATTCTGATGAATGGAATATACTGGGAGGAAAGGATACCCCGACTGTTCAACAAAAAAGATATTAAAGATCCTTCTTTCCGGATTTCTGTCATCTCAGACATTACCGATGATGCTTATGGTTCTGTACCTGTTAATTACGGAGAACAATCTATAGAAGATCCGGTTTACGGAGTTAACCGCACCACACTGGAGAAAACAGCTCCTTATCTCCCCGATAGCATCGATGTAGTTGCAGTGGGTAATCTACCTAATGAACTCCCGCGCGATGCCAGTCGCTATTTCGGAGAACAGCTCATCAAATTTGTTTTGGAGGACCTGGTGAGAGGAGGCTCAGATCTGATTGAAAAAGCTACAATGGTGAAGAAGGGACAATTAACTGAACCCTATTCGTATCTGAAGAATTACGCCGGCTTGAGTAACACCTGATGATTTCATTGGTTTTGACCAGGGCTTGTTATGTAACTATCAGAAAATAAGATAGTAGTCCTTTAACAGCTCAATAAACTCGTCTGTATAATGACCTTCTTCATTACGGATAATAAGTTCTGATTCCTTCAAACCTACAGGACTCCGGGAATAGTGCATGATATCGCGGAACGGTCTGTGATTTCGGGAATGTTTAACAGTCAGCTTTTCTGTGCAATGATACCCTTTCCTGGTGGCAAGGCTGTGAAAATACTCAGTGCGGTGAGTTGGCAACATAATACCGAAACTCCCCTGATCACTCAAATGTCGGTCAATTGCTTCAAGCAGTTCTGGTAACGACAAATCCGTGCTGTGCATAGCCGTATTTCTACCAGCTTGTTCTGATTTTAAATCGTCCTGAAAAAAAGGTGGGTTAGAAATGATGAAATCAAAATGTCTGTCGGATTGAAATCTGCGGATATCACCTTTAGAAGCAGTTAATCTGGTGCTCCAGGGACTGGCATCCAGATTTTCCTGTAATTGAGAAAAAGCTTCATTGTCCAATTCGATTCCCAAAATTTCGCCGCTCGTTTTCTGAGCCAGCATCAACATAAGTAAACCGGTTCCAGCTCCCAGATCCAAAATGCAGGAAGCAGTCGGGATTCTGTTAGCCAACCAGGCCCCCTGAATGCAGGCATCTGTGCAGACTTTCATCGCACATCTGTCTTGTTTTACCGTGAATCTCTTAAACCGAAAGAAATTTTTTCCCATGTGCACAAATATAGCCAGCTGCAGGTCATTTATGATTAATTACATTTCCGCCCTGGCTGAAACAGAAGCGGTAAGCGGACTAAAGTCATCTGCCATAAACTTATAGTAAGCTGTGATTGCAATCATCGCTGCATTATCGGTGCAGTATTCAAACGCAGGGATATAGGTGTTCCAGTTATATTTTTTGCCCGTTTCTGTAAGTGCAGTTCTTAATCCGGAATTTGCCGAGACACCTCCGGCAATACATATATCTTTAATACCGGTTTGCAGCGATGCTTTCTTCAATTTGTTCATCAGAATGGTTACGATTCTGTTTTGAATGGAAGCACAGATATCATTAATATTCTGTTCCACAAATTGGGGGTTATCCTGCGTATGATCTCTCAGAAAATACAAAATGGCAGTTTTTAATCCGCTGAAACTGAAATTCAGATCAGGGATTTGCGGTTCAGGAAATTTAAACCTGTCCGGATTTCCCCCCTGTTTTGCAAACTTATCGATCAGTGGTCCGCCGGGATAGGGTAATCCGATTAACTTGGCCGACTTATCAAATGCTTCACCGGCGGCATCATCAAGTGTTTCCCCGATTACTTCCATCGATAAAGGCGAGTTGCATAAGACAATTTGCGTATGGCCACCGCTTACTGTCAGGCAAAGAAAAGGAAAGGATGGGGAATGTTCAATCAGATTAGCCAGTACATGTGCCTGCATATGATGCACTCCGATTAAAGGCTTGTCCAATGCCAGTGCGAGTGACTTGGCAAACTGTGCCCCAACCAGCAGAGACCCGATTAACCCCGGAGACTGGGTAAATGCTACGGCATCGATATCGTTTAATGAAACGCCAGCCTGCTTTAATGCATGATCAACCACCGGCACAATGTTCTGCATATGAGCCCGGGAGGCCAGTTCCGGTACAACACCACCATATTGCTGATGAACATGTTGATTGGCAATAAAATTACTCAGAATCTTCCCGTCCACGCACACAGCGGCACTGGTGTCATCGCAGGAAGATTCAATCGCAAGTATGGTAGCTCTTTTATTAATAGTCGGGTTATTGAATTCGTTAAGCAACGTTCAGATGACTGAAGCCGAAAAATTTTTGCAAAATTAAGACAAACAAACCGCTTATTTGGTTCGGATAGCAACAACAGGATCCATTTTTGCAGCAATCGAAGCCGGAATAATTCCGGCGAGGATACCCAGACTAACACAAATGACC